>CALHVK010000105.1 GCA_938039195.1 uncultured Carnobacteriaceae bacterium | reverse complement strand
AAGCACTGCGCAAGAGCGCGGACTCACTGACCCGCAACGCCAACGAACAGGAACATGCATCCGCACAGGGGGGAGGTTCTGCGGGAGGTGGTGCCTCCGCGGGAGGTTCCCATAACGGTACCCACCCTGTGTTCACAGGTTCTCCGAGGGCCCTGTCTGATTCGATTCTTCCCACGAATACGAGCGGAACGGGACTTAAAGACATCCTCGCGAAGGCGGGAAATGTCGGCCCTCTCAAAGATGCAAACAAGTTTATCGAGGCTATGAAGGGCGGGAGCAATTACGAAAAGTTCTCGACTGGAGTGGATTTGCTTGCAAAGGTCACCAAGAAGGCCCCTGCACCCATCAAGTGGGGTGCCCAAGCGTTGAAGTGGTGGAAAGCAGTCGGAGAAGAGAGCGCACGCGTCAAGATGAGCGGTCCGTGGCCGAAAGGCGTCTCCGTGTGGGATGCGTTAGTTGAGTCCAGTGGGGAGAAACGAAAGAGCGATCCCATTGGAAGGAAGATTCAATACGCCAAAGGCGCTTGGAACATTATTACAAAAGCCATTAAAGATACGCGAGATAGGTACGGACGATGACAATCCTACTCACCGACGATGAACTGGTCACCATCGGCCAAATCAAGGACGGATGGAATTGGCCGCTCATGACCGTTCCGACGGAATCGCGAGACGATGCGGACATACGAGGAATTCGTTCTCTTCTGGTCCGTGGACTGGCAACGGAGGAAGGCCCCCATCCCGACCTAGAAGTGATTGCGGGCTACGGCAGCGCGACGCGCAGGATCGCGACCCTCTACATCACCGCCGACGGCCAGCTGGCGATTCCCAACATCCAGCTGTTCATTCTGACGAACGACAGCGAGATGTGGCTCAGCGACCTGCGTATGCCGATGGGCATCCACCGCATCGACCACCTTACGTCGGATGCGTTGGCCGAGGTCCTTGAATCGACGTGCATGAGTTTCATTGACGAATCGCTCGGAACCGACGCCTCCGGTTTCGTTGTTCTCGATTACCGGGGAGAAGTCTCCCGCGGATTCCAAATCACAGACGTTGTCTCGGCCGTGCACCGCGAGGGCGAAGGGTTGGTCGTCGAGAAAACGCTTTTCTCCACCGCTGAACCGTCACGACTGCCTGCGCTCATCAAGGCACTCATCGCCAACTAGGAGAAACACATCATGACCACGGCGATAGCAATCATCATTCTCATCGCTTGCGGCTTCCTCTATTACGGGTGGATACGGCTGCGTCAGGAAATCTCCGCGAAGATCACCCAGCTGATTTTCCGGAAAGCGC
>CALHVK010000104.1 GCA_938039195.1 uncultured Carnobacteriaceae bacterium | reverse complement strand
ACTGTTCAAGTGAAAGATGCGAACGGAACTCCTGTAACAGGGACTTACACACCAACAGTTACTCCAGTAACTCCAACTGCAGAAGATGCAGAAACAACTGATGTTCAAGGTAAGACACAAACAGCGAAACCTAAATTCACTGAAGGTGACTCTGATGTGCCACTTGATGACACAGTACCTGCAACATTCGAAGATGGATCAACTACGAAAGTAATTCCTGGTGTAGGAACATTTACAGTAGCTCCAGACGGAACAATCACATTCGTTCCAGAACCAAACTTTACTGGTGTTGCTCCAGCTGTAACAATTCAACGTGTTGACGTGAATGGAACAGTTGTAAAAGCAAACTATGTTGCAACAGTTACACCAGCTCCTGCTAAACCAGTAGAAGTTGAACCTGCAACAACAACACCAGAACCAGCTAAACCACAACAAGAATTACCAAATACTGGTACAGCTGATGAATACGGAATCTTTAGTGCAGCAGCATTAAGTATCCTAGCATCAGTAGGTTTAGTAGCTACATCTCGTAAAAAAGATGAAGAGCAAGAAGCTTAATTTAAAACATTAAGAATCAGTATGAGGCCAGGTTACCCTGGCCTCATATTTTTTGCGTTCAATCAGTAAGATAAATTGAAGAAATGCTGTAGATACGATAAAATTAAGAGATTAAATAACTCAAATTTGAAAGGAAAAAGGAAGGAGGTAGCTATGTTTAGTTCAAAAAATATTCAGATGAATGAGCGTAAAAATCGTTCGAAAGTAACGAGCTATGCGATAAAAAAACTCAGTATGGGAACAGCTTCTGTGGCAGTCGCATTAGGATTTTTATTCGTACAGGGACAAAGCGTTGTGTTAGCTGATACTGTTGAAACGACTCAAAGCGCTACTCAAACTACATCAGAGGAAACGACTGAAATAGTAGAAGCAACGACTGAAGAACCAGCAACTACCTCCCAAGAACAAGCACCTCGTACACGTACAAGACGTGAAGCAGGGGACGCTCCAGCAGCAACTCCTCCAGTCGGGGCGGATGTGGAAGATGCTACGGCGACTCCAAAAGTTACAAAACCTGGATTTACAAAGGATTTATCCCAAAAAGAATTGCTAAGCCAGGCAAGTTGGATTGATTTTGCGGATGTTGCGAACTGGAGTGGAACAACGACCACTTCCACTGGACAATTAGCCTTACAAGAAGGGTCAACGTATACAAAAGAAATTAGTCCAGGGTATGTCGTGACGGTTCGCGTGAAGTCGTTGAAACCATTTAACGCAACGGAACTGTATAAGAAGAGACTCGAAGCACAAGGCGCAACTGATGTTGAAAAGAGTACCTATGATCCAAACGCGAAAAATGGATATATGAATAGCGCCGAAAGTGCAGACGGGAAACGTGAATTTAGTGCAGGAAAAGAAGCGCTGATTGTCGGCGAATCCCAAGACGCGTGGAGTGAAATTTATAATTCAGGAATCGATACTGGCGAAAAGCGAACAACGATTACGACGCAATATGAAGGTGGTAATGTCGGGGTTCAATTTGAAATTACAGGAACGTATAAAGGAAAAACGGTCAAACCAACTGTTCTCATGACAGAAGGAGATTCGTCGAATCTAGGGGAATTATCACTGTATACTACGAACGGAACAGGCTGGCAGCATTTTGCAGAATGGTATAAATACGACAGCCCTTATACGCTGAATTATTTCCCACAAAATACAAAAGACTTATTCGATCCGAATAAAAAAGTCATTGGATATAGACCTTTACCGATTAATGGAGTGAACTACCATAGTGGAGAATTGGCAGCGATTCGTGAGGCTACGCAAGTTGGGCCAGATAAGAAACCTGTCGCGTGGAAATACTACGGAAGTCCTGATCAGAAAACAGGCGGACTTGGAACAGGTGTATTTGGACCAAACTTATCTGCGGGGATGGTCGCTGTACCGATTGTCATGACGCAAGGGGCTACCGAAGTGAGTCTCTATATGGCTTCGGCAAGCAAGCAGTCTGCCATGATTGGATTCTTACCACTTGACGAGAGTGATGCTCCGGAAAGTTACGGAAGGGCGACGCATAGTATTAACCAAGTCCACAATGTGACAGGGGAAGATGTAAAGCAACCGTACCTTGGAGATACACGTCCTGATGTCGATGAAAATGTGGACCGTACAAATTGGAAAGGCGACGATGGTGAAGGGGTGGCGGATGAAGGTATTGACCAAATCTTGCCAGAGAGCCTTAAAGGGAAAACGAACGGTATTTTAGTATTAGACCGCACGAAAACAGGCGATTTAACCTTATCCGTTGAAGCACATACAGGTGGATCGGAAGAAGCAACACTATACGGATGGGTAGACTTTAACGGAAATGGAACTTTTGACGAAGATGAGCGTTCTGAAAAGCTAACGATTAATGCAGATGGCACGGCTACTCTTGTCTTTAAAGAGGCTTTCAAAAAAGTGAACGCATCGCTAAGTGAGCTAGGTGCACGTGTGCGTATCGCAAAAGACGCCACTCAAATCGAGAAACCAACAGGGATGGCCTTGTCAGGTGAAGTGGAAGATTTCGAAGTGCATTTAACCTTCTTACCAAAAGGAAGTAAGACAGAAACAGACGGACTACAAGGAATTCCACAAACGGGAACAGTAGTCTTTACACCAAGCGGGAAACAACGCTATTCACTCACCGACGATGCGACTATCGACGAAACCATCGAACCAGTAATTGTTGATGAGACGGGTGCTAAAGTGGCGCTTGACGCTGAAGGGTACTATGTGGTGGCTGGCGAAGGGAAATATAAAGTCACGGAAGCAGGAAAAGATGTGACCGTTACATTTATACCAGAAGCTGGGTTTGTTGGAACAGGTAAAGGAATCACGATTCGTCGAACGGACGATAATGGAAATGATACCGGATGGACGCCAGTGAGCGCGAATGAGACAATCGTAAGCGAACAAACTAACACAATGGATGGACGCTATATTCCAACGGTTGTCCCAATGTCAAAAGAACTCACAAGTACAAAAGTGCAAGGGCTCGTTCACATGGAAACACCGAAGTTCGAAGGTAAGGACGGAGCTGTGACACCATCAAGCGAGAAGCCGATGGTCTTAGTGGATCCAAAGACTGGCAAGGCGCTTGGTGCGAGTGCTCCAGCGATGAAAGATGGAAAAGAAGTTGGAACGTACACGGTCGATGAAATGACGGGAAAAGTAACGTTCACACCGAATAAAGACTTCACAGGAACAGCAGACCCAATCGTTGTTCAGGTGATTGAAAAAGAAACAGGAAAAGCAATTGCTGGCTTGAAATATACGCCAATCGTTACGCCTGTGACGCCAACAGGAGAAGATGTGACTTCAACTGGTAAACAAGGAAAAGTTCAAACGGGAACACCGAAGTTTACTGAGGGAGATGCCGAAGTACCGTTGAAAGTCGATACAGATCAACCAGCGAAATTCGTGGTGAATGGAAATGCAGTAGAAGAAACAACGATTGACGCCTTGAAAGAGGGCAAAAAAGTTGGTACTTACACGATTAATCCATTAACAGGAGAAGTAAAGTTCACACCGAATAAAGATTTCGTAGGGA
>CALHVK010000103.1 GCA_938039195.1 uncultured Carnobacteriaceae bacterium | reverse complement strand
TCTTTAGTAATTGTAGGACTATCTGATACAGGTTTCCATTGAAGTTCACTTAAATCGAATTCTTTCGGGAATTTCACTGTATCTTCGACTTTATTAGTTTCTGAAAGCTTTTCTAAACCTGTAGCATCTTTATTCACTTTAAATAATACAAACTCTTTATTTATAGGAGTGCTTAAAAATAATGAGTTATCTTGACGGATTGTTAGGGTAGTACGTTGATGACCAATTTGTTCAAGATGATTACTTTTATTAGTTAATCTAACTAATTTTCCTGAAGAATTAGAGTAAATATCTAATAGTGTGTATGAGTTGTTATTATCCTTTAGGGCAATAAGAAGTTCAGGAGAACCATCATTATTTAAGTCATATAGGCTATAAGAAATTCCTGAGAATCGTGCTTCAACTTCTCCACTTGAATACGCTTGAAGAGAGGATACATTTAAGTTCATGATGTTTGGGTCTGTACCTGTAAGGACTTTTGAATAGTTTGTAATGATATCTTCATAAGATTTTGCTTCAGAAAAAGATTGTTGAGTAGTTTCAGAGGTACTAACTTCAGTAGTGCTAATCTCAGTAGATGACTGTTCAGTATTATTTGTTTGTGACTGACAGGCTACGAGAAATAGAGTAGAGAGAATTAATGGTGATAGTAGTTTAAATTTTTGCATAGTATAAACTCCCAAATTTAATATTTTTATTCATTATATAAAAGTAATAGCAATAAGTCTATGTAATATAGAATATTTAGAACGGGAGTGTTTAAACTAAAAAGTAAATTTTTTTGAGAATTAAATAAAGTCTGAAAGAGATTCTTTCAGACTTTATTATTTATGAGCGTTATTTAGCTGTCTTATAGAAGTTAAGTAGACCGGTGACAATCCCTTCAACGAGTTTGTTTTGGTATTTATCATCGCTAATCTTCTTGTATTCAGGGCTATCCATGTACCCAAGTTCTAATAGAACGGCAGGTTTAACTGTTTCACGAAGAACAGCGTAGTTAGCCCCACGAACACCACGGTCGTTTGCACCCGCAACAGATACAACAGAGTTATGAATGTTGTCGGCTAGACGTTTACTTTCGCTTAGACGAATAGGGTGGTTATGCGCCACTTTATTAATACGAGGCGTAATGTCTGGATCTGGTTCGTAGATGTATGTTTCCACACCGCTACGGTTTACCCCAGGAACGCCTGTTGCGTTGAAGTGGATACTGATAAATACATCCGCATCCGTCTTGTTCACCATTTCAGAACGTTCAGTAACATAGTCCACATACACATCGCTGTCACGTGATGTTAAAACAGTGTAGCCAAGTTTTTCCAATTTGCTACGAAGTTTACGATAAATCGACATGTTTAAATCTTTCTCGCGAAGTCCGTTGTAGACGGCACCTGGATCACGTCCACCATGACCTGGGTCAAGGAAGACCACGTTTTTGTAGTTACCGTAGTTTACTGCTTCAGGAACTTCTCCAATCCATAAACCATTGTCTTGGAAGGCGTGTCTTTTGCCATCAACAACTTCAATGTTTCGGGCATACACACCATTCTCTTTAAGGTAGAATTTGCCTCCATAGTTCTTATCATAAATCCATTCGTTTTTAGCCATGCGTCCGTCTGCTTTCACATAATACGAATCAATCCAACGGTTTGAAGCCATTTGACCATCTGCGATAAAGTAGAACCAATCACCGCCAATCTGGAACCAACGATTACCTCCAATATATTTTCCATCTTCACCGAGATAGAAGTAACTACCATAATTTTTATCAAAGAACCATTCATTTCTGGCCATTGCACCATCAGATTTAACGTAGTAGTTCCCAATCCATTTATTAGTATCTAAAATACCGTCCATTTGGAAGTGATATTTCTTTCCGTTAAGCTCGAGCCATTTACCACCAACATACTGGCCACTTTCACTTAGATAATAAGTAGCTTTGTAGTTTGCATCATAAATGAACTCTGATTTAGCCATGTATCCACCATCTTTTAAGTAGTAGGAACCAAACCATTCTTTTCTCGCGTATGCTCCACCTTGTTTAATATAGAAATAGCTATTATAGTATTTGTCGAAAATCCATTCATTTTCTGCCATGGAACCGTCAGCCTTCAAGTAGTAAACACCGTAGAACTCATTTTGACGAAGAACACCATTGCCTTTAAACGAATACCATTTCCCGTCTATTTTTTTCCAATCGCCACGAAAGATTTTTCCACCAGCATCAGTGTAGTATTTTTGACCATTTGAGTAGTTCCAACCTCCAGAAACGAGTAGGCCCTCATTATCTAAAAGATAGCCATCTGGAGTAACGGTTGATTTCAACATCTTTCCGTCTGAGCCAAAGTAGTACCAGCGTCCATTTGTCCATTTCCAAGATGAAGTGATTGGTTTACCATCAACATAATAATAAGTTGCACCGTCTGCTGTAACAATTCCTGTCTGTTTTTGTTCTACAACTTCATTAGGAACATCACTTGTGTTTTTAGCACTTGTTGGAAGAGACGCTTCCGCAGTTGTTGTCGTTTCTGTTGTTGGTTGAACCGTTGTCACCTCAACAGTCGTCGGTTGAGCTGTCGTTTCGGCTTGTGTCGTCTCTGCAGCAACCGCATGTGCCGAAAGGGCGAATAGGGCAGCCGTTAAGAGTGTGACTTTACCTGTATGTTTCATAAAACCCTCCTTGGTTAAATTTTTCCTTTATAAGTGTACCAAAAAAGGGAGGGAACCGCAATTTCCTAATATAAAATTCACACTTTTGTCACAAGAATAATATGCAACTGCAATAAACGAATCACTTGAGGCAAAGGAAAATATGAGTCTCTGTGAAATCTGAAATTTTTACACGTGAAATCGTAATGAAACGCTCGTAGATGTGCTATAATCGAGAGTATGAAAACGACAGAACAACAAAACCAACCAAAACAACAACTATTAAAAGGAACCTTGATGACGCTCTTTGCCGGGATTGCCTGGGGGATGAGTGGCGCATGTGGTCAATACTTGATGGCACACGGTATGGGAGTGCTTGCCTTGACCGACCTACGTCTGATTATCTCCGGAGTCTGCCTCTTAGCAATGAGTTATGTGTTTACTAGAGGCCAACTCGTCGCCTTCTTCAAGGAAAAGAAGAACTACGCTAAGATTACGCTCTTTGCGTTTATCGGACTCTTTATGAACCAGTATACCTATCTGGAGGCCATCCACCTCAGTAACGCCGGGACTGCGACCGTCTTACAGTACCTCTGTCCAGTTATTATCTTGGTGTACATGTGCTTGAAGAATCGTACGGCACCGACTACCTCAGAAGTGATGTCGATTATTCTAGCGATGGCGGGGACATTCCTCATTGCGACACATGGACAACTCAATCAACTGAGCGTGACACCACTCGGGCTCTTTTGGGGCATCTCTAGCGCATTTACCTATGCCATCTACATCATGCTTCCGATTAAACTCATCCAAGAGTACGGAAGTCTGACGGTGATTGGAGTAGGGATGGTCATTGCCGGGGTAATTCTCTTCCCGATGAGCGGCCTTACAACGCTGGAGATTACGTATAGCCTAGATATCATTGCTTCTCTTGTAGGGATTATCCTCATTGGAACGATTATCTCGTACACGATGTTTTTAAAAGGAACGAGCTATATCGGGCCGGTGAAGAGTAGCTTAATTGCCGCTGTCGAACCGATTTCTGCAGTATTCTTCGCCTTCCTCATTATGAACGAACATTTCTTTGCGATTGACTTTGTCGGCATGGCGATGATTCTAGCAGCCGTGGTCCTCATCTCGGTCAAAGACTTAATCAAAGAACGCCGTAAAAAAGAACAAGGCGTCCTGGACTAGAAATGATATACTGAAACACTTGCAGTGAGAACGCTGCAGGTGTTTTTCTTTTGCGGAAAAAGGGAGCTGTGAATGGTTGAAAGTGCCATCCAAGCCTTCGTAGTAGGAGTGCCAATGAAATGGTTAACCGTCCCTCTCGAAGCTGGCGAACTCTTTGCCTTCTGTGAAAGTAAAAAAGCTAGTCACCTCAAAGAAAACCAAAAAAGAATCAAAATAAATTAAAGAGATTTTGTCCTGCACAATACAGAGCTACATCCTGTGCTTCAATAAATTGCCGAGCTTTATGGAGTCAGTACATTGTTCCTTCATTCCGTTTATTAAACAGTTGTTATAACAAATTCATTTTATGACACATTTTTTTTGCCAAAATTTGAGTTTTTTAATCTACATGAGTATTGTATGATAAATTCATCAAATAAGGAGTGCGTTTTTCAGGTGATGGGGAACGTCATTCTATAATAAAGGAGAAGAAAAATGTCAAACAAATCTTTTAAAGTGAGACTCCAAAAACTTGGAACAACACTTTCTAATATGGTCATGCCAAATATCCCTGCCTTAATCGCTTGGGGTGTCTTAACGGCATTAGTAATTCCAAACGGATACCTTCCAAATGAAGAATTAAGTAAGATGGTATCCCCAATGTTAACTTACGTCATTCCACTTCTAATCGCATTTACAGGTGGATTCAATGTATACGGACATCGTGGAGGTGTTGTCGGTGCTGTTGCTTCATTCGGGGCAGTTGCTGGATCTACAGTGCCAATGATTATCGGTGCGATGATTATGGGACCTTTTACAGCTTGGTTAATGAAGAAATTCGACCAAACAGTACAACCAAAAATCAAACCTGGTTTTGAAATGTTAGTAAATAACTTCTCTGCAGGTTTCCTTGCATTTGGTATGATGCTTCTTGCCTTCTATTCAGTTGGACCAGTTGTTGCGAACTTAACAACATTAGTAGGACAAGGGGTAGATACATTAGTTACACTTAAATTATTACCATTAGCAAACATCATTATTGAACCAGCTAAAATCTTATTCTTAAACAATGCGTTAAACCACGGAATCTTTACTCCAATTGGAACACAACAAGTAGTAGATGCTGGTAAATCAATCCTATTCTTACTTGAAGCAAACCCTGGACCAGGTCTTGGTATCTTACTTGCATTTGCGTTCTTTGGAAAAGGTTCTGCAAAATCATCTTCATGGGGTGCAATGTTAATTCACTTCGTTGGTGGGATTCATGAAATCTACTTCCCATACGTAATGATGAAACCAGCAATGTTCCTTGCTGTTATCGCAGGTGGTGTATCTGGTACATTCACATTCCAATTATTAGGAGCTGGATTAACTTCAGCCGCTTCACCAGGTTCAATCATCGCAATCTTAGGAATGGCGCCTAAAGGATTTATGCCTCACTTAGTTGTGTTAGCCGGTGTACTAGTCGCTGCTGCTGTATCATTTGTAGTAGGTTCATTCATCTTAAAACTCGACAATTCAGAAGAATCACTTGAAGTTGCTCAAGCTGCTACTACAGCAGCAAAGGCACAAGCAAAAGGACAAACTGTTGCTGCTTCACCTGAATTTTCAACAATCTCTACTGACTCAGTAAAACGTATTATCTTTGCATGTGATGCTGGAATGGGAAGCTCAGCAATGGGTGCTTCACTTCTTCGTAACAAAATTCAAAAAGCAGGTTTTGAAAATATTCCTGTAACAAACCAAGCTATCTCAACGCTTGAAGATACAGATTACACATTAATTGTCACTCAAGAAGAACTAGCAGACCGTGCTGCACAACGTACACCAAGAGCGATCCACGTAGCTGTTGATAACTTCTTAACATCACCAAAATACGATGAAATCGTAGCACAATTAACAAACGGAACTGTTCGTCCTGCTGAAACAGCTGCACCAGCACAAGAAGATGCAACAGTTGACTTAAACTTTGTCGATGAAGTGGTCTTTGCCTATGACAAAGCTGAAGGTTCTGCAACAATGGGTCGTGAAACATTACAATCGATCTTCCGTGCAAATGATGTGAAGATTCCAGTTGTGACAGTTCCATTTGAAAAATTAGCAGAACATAACGCTAAAAATATCATGATTGTTACAACGATTGCACAACAATCACAAGTACAAGCAGCTGCACCAAATGCGCAATTATTAGTAGTCGATAGTGTTGTGACAACACCAGAGTATGATAAATTAATTGCCCGCATGCACAAATAATTAAAAGATTTCTCGATAAAAGAGTATAATGAAGATATGTTATTTACAAATCGAGAAGAACAATTGATTAAAGCCTTCCTGGAACTCGGGAAACTTTCCGTAAAAGAAATGATGGAACTCTTAAAGGTTTCAACGAGAACGGTTTATCGGACTATCTCTGATTTAACCCTTAGCTTGGAACCTTTAGGAATCCAACTGATTAAAGAGGGGAAAAAATACTATCTAGAAGGAGACTTACAACGCTTAGAGAGTGAGAGCATCACCATGAGCAACACTCCGACAGATCGGTTATTACACCTCACATATCTCTTACTTAGTGAAGAGAGCCCTATTACGAATGAGGAGCTCCAAGATCGCCTCTTCGTTTCAAATGTAACGATTATTCAGGACATTGCATTGATAGAGAAGCGATTAGCGCATTTCAATCTGACACTCAACCGCCAAAAAGGATATATGATTCAAGGAGATAACTGGCAAAAGAGGAGAGTGTTAGCAATCGTCCTGTCTAATGCTATTTCTGTACAGGAATTTGCGAACGGGCAATGGGAAGGATTTAGTCATTTAGAGAAGAATACAGTTAGCGTGTGCAAAAAGGCCTTAGAAGGACAAACCACCGCTCTTGGGAAATTAGATCCAAAAATCAAGGAGTTCTTAACCTTTTTATTAGCGTTAGCGGATAATCGGTTAAGCCCGAAAACGGTTAGTGGCATCTCCAAAGATGCTCTCACCATTTCGCAAACGCTCTTTAAGGAGCTTAGTGATGAAGAGTCACCACGATTTTATAATCTACAAGAGATTGTGTCGTTTGCCCAAATTATCGATGAAACGGTACTAAAGAGACAGGAAGTCCCTCTTTATCGCGAACGCTTTGATAGTGAGTTCTATTACAGCGTCAGCCAATTAATCGACAGCGTTTCGCGCTTTACGAAAATTGATTTTATTCGTGATAAAGCCCTCTTTACGTTTCTCTTTCATCATCTAAAGCTGGCCTTAGCCGTACCGGTCTTATATCCAGAAGGCTCGTCTTATCATGTGGCGTCTCTAGTTACTAAGAAGAATGCGTATCTTAATGATATTGTCAGTCTCGTTGTTCGAGATATTTTCCCAAGTTACTTGAACAGTGAGTACGAACATTCTCTCATTACATTGCATTTTGCTTCGAGTTTACGAAGAAGTCCGGATATCTATCCAATTCGCGTCTTACTCGTGACAGATGAACGGCCACTTATGACGAACTTACTGATTACAAAAATGCAAAGTATTGCGCCGTTCGTGGGACAAATCAAGGTGGTCTCTAGTAGCGAGCTCGAGGGAGTTGACTGTCAAGCTTATGATTACACACTGTCGACAAAGCCAGTGGTGGGATACCAGTTTGATACCATTTCCGCCTTTCCTTCTGCAAAGGAAATTCTGGAATTACAAGAGTGCTTACAACGAGTTCAAGAAAATATCACAGTTCGCCGTACGGAACGTCCTGTTGAAACAATTGCGTTTGATTTACAGGCGTACCTACAAGCTTCGAGTCAGTTGCTAAAGAACTTCAGATTGATGCATGTTCAGAATGCAGCGACCTTTGAGAAGACCGTCTTCCAACTCATCCAGAGCTTACAACTGGTGAATGGAGCAGACTATTTGGCGGATAAGTTACTGAGACGCTTTGAAGAGAGTCCGCTTGCTATCCCGAATACGAACCTGGCACTGCTGCATACGCAGTCGCATACGGTTTTAGAAAGTCACTTTGTTGTGATCGACTTAGAACAACCTGTTGAAGCCAAATCCATGACACACGGTAGAGAACAGGTCAAACGAATTCTAGTGATGTTAACGAAATTGGATGAAAGTGAAGAAGTGAGAAATCTGATGACGGCAATTAGTCAGTCTATCCTGGAAAATAATCTCTATACAGAAATCTATCGTACCGGGAATCAAGAAATCATCTACCACTTATTGAATACCATATTCAACGAAAAAATTAAGAAATTGGAGAATTAACCATGGAGTTTCAAGAAAAACTAATTAAATTGAATCAAGCTTTTGAAAGCAAAGAAGAAGCCATTCGTTACTGTGGACACTTGCTTGTTGAAGCAGGTCATGTCAATGAAGCCTATGTGGACGCAATGGTTCAAAGAGATGCAGACTTATCCGTTTATATGGGGAACTTCATTGCGATTCCTCATGGAACAGATGCCGCTAAAAAAGAAGTGAATTCTTCAGGAATTGCGATCGTTCAAGTTCCATCAGGAGTGAACTTCGGAACGCAAGAAGATCCAAAAGTCGTGACCGTATTATTCGGAATTGCTGGACTAGGAGACGAGCACTTAGAAATCATCCAAAAAATCTCAATCTTCTGTGCGGATGTGGATAACGTTGTGAAATTAGCGGATGCACAATCGGTTGAAGAAGTGATTCGTTTATTAAATAATGTAGAGTAAGGAGTCATTAACTATGAAAAATGCAGTACATTTTGGCGCAGGCAATATCGGCCGTGGGTTTATCGGGGAATTGTTATTTGAAAATCACTTTTCAATTACATTCGTCGATGTCAACGAAAGAATTATTGACGCCTTAAATGAACGTGGCGCTTACGAAATCGAAATCGCTGAAGAAGGACAACGCCATATTGCCGTATCAAACGTACGTGGAATTAATAATGCTAAGAATCCAGAAGCAGTTGTAGAAGCAGTTGCAGGGGCAGACTTAGTAACAACAGCCATCGGACCAAATATCTTACCATTCATTGCGGAACTTATCGCAAAAGGAATTGAAAAACGTCGTGTTAGTGGGAATACAACTCCTGTTGATGTTCTAGCATGTGAAAACATGATTGGCGGTTCTCAATTCTTATACGAAGAAGTCAAGAAATATTTAAGTGAAGAAGGCCTTGCCTATGCACAAAGATATGTTGGCTTCCCAAATGCAGCCGTAGATCGTATCGTTCCAGCACAAACACACGAAGACCCACTCTTTGTGGTAGTGGAACCTTTCAATGAATGGGTCGTTGAAACAAGCCGTATGAAGAACCCATCTCTTCAATTAGAAGGAGTTCATTACGAAGAAGACCTTGAACCATTCATCGAAAGAAAATTATTCTCAGTGAACTCAGGTCATGCGACTTCAGCGTATACAGGTGCTCACTACGGTTCGAAGACAATCCTTGAAGCTCTTCAAAATCCAACCGTAAAAGAAAATGTAGAAGTCGTTCTTGCAGAAATCAGAAGCCTTCTCATTGCTAAATGGGGCTTTGACGAACAAGCTTTAAAAGACTATCATCAAGTCATTATCAGTCGTTTCGAAAATCCATTTATCGTGGATGACGTTGCTCGTGTGGCAAGAACACCAATTCGTAAATTAGGATATGACGAACGCTTCATCCGTCCAATCCGTGAATTACGTGAACGTGGACTTTCATATGACAACCTTTTGAAGACTGTTGCGTATGTCTTTGATTACAAAGATGATAGCGATCAACAATCTGTTGAGTTACAAGCATTACTTGCACAAAAACCGATTGAGGAAGTTGTCAAAGAAGTAACAGGTGTGAGTGAAGAAGCGCTTGTTTCTCAAATTGTGACTTCTGTTGAACAAGTCGTATCTCGCTAATAGAAGCACCATTCAACTATCAAATAAAGGAATCAGGCGATTAATGCTTGATTCCTTCTTTTTTGCTAAAAAAATTATTTATAATTGAAGGCAGAAATATGATACACTAGTAACTATTTTTAGAGGTTGGAGGTCCTTAATTTGTCTTATTCACTCGAAATATTACCAAGCTTATTACACGGAGCAGTGACCACACTAGAAGTGTTCGCGCTTGTCAAACTCTTTTCAATTCCGCTTGGCCTTCTTATTGCCTTTGCGATGCAACTCAAATGGAAGCCACTCAACTAGTTCATCCACATCTATATCATTGTGACGCTTGTAGCCAAACGCATTGAAAAGAATTCAGTTATTATAAATAGGAGGACAAAGAGATGTTAGAATTACGCAATATTAGTAAACGTTTTGGTGAGGATATCTCAACGCCCCAAGTCAAAGGGCAAGAATAACAAAACAAGAAACCATCGCCTTCAGGAGGGATTACCTTCCGGGAGGCGTTTTTTTTGCATCAAATAATAAAAAGGCTTAAGAACTCTAGAAAATAAGATTGATAAAACGTTTTCAAAAAGGTACACTGGAGATGTAGAAAAGTTCACGTAAAGGAGAGAAAACCATGAAAAAATTAGAAGGAAAAGTAGCCCTCATCACTGGAGCAGCCGTTGGACTCGGAAAGGGAATCGCAACGGTCTATGCCAAATACGGCGCGAAGATGTGCCTTGTCGACTTATTACCAGAAGTCGAAGAAACGGCCAAAGAATTAAGAGAAACCTACGGCGCCCAAATCGTCACTTATGTCGGAGACGTCTCCAATAAAGACCATATGAAAGAAGCAGCCAAGAAGGCAAAAGACGCCTTTGGGGAAGTGAATGTAGCTTGTTGTAACGCTGGGGTTTGCAGATTAGCTCCATTTGAAGAAATGAGCGATGAGATGCGCGACTTCCATATCGATGTGAATATCAAGGGTGTATGGAATAGCTGTCAAGCGGTCATCCCTTATATGCTCGAACAAGGCGGTGGTAGTATCGTTATTGCCTCATCTGTTACAGGGGATATCGTAGCCGATGCCGGAGAAGCAGCCTACGCCATGACAAAAGCAGCGCTCGTTGGCTTAACCAAATGCTTGGCGGTTGAATACGCAGACCGTCATATCCGCGTGAACTGCTCACAACTGGGATATGCAAGAACGCCAATGGTTGAAAAGATGGCGATTGAATCCAACCCAGACAACCCAGAAAGTGCCATCCAAGACATCGCAGTAGGCGTGCCAATGAAACGCTTGGCAGACCCACTCGAAGTCGGCGAACTCTTCGCCTTCCTTGGAAGCGATGAAGCCAGCTACCTCACAGGAAGCCAAATCGTCATCGACGGTGGCAGCACCTTACCAGAAACCATGAGCATGGGAACGAATTAGGGGAGAGAATTTTAAAGAAATAATCACCAGTTTTACCTGGTGATTATTTTTTTTATTTATGTTGCTGTAGTTTTCATGTACAATAAAACTACAATAAGGGAGATAAGTGTATGGGACAAGAACTGTTTAATTATGACAATACAAATTTAGAAGAGGTTATTCAGTATTCTGAAAAAATCCTCAACAGAAAGTTCTTAGATATTTTAAAAGAATATGATGAGGCGGAGTATAAGACATACGAGGATTTTCAAAATCAAGAAGTCAATGAGTATGAGAAAAAAGAGATTAAGCCATCTTCAAAGGGACAGTATGGTAATTATATTGAACGGTATTTCTTTGGATATCAGCCTAATAGTAATGCTGCAGCTGACTTTGAAGAAATTGGAGTAGAACTTAAGGTGACTCCGTTCAAAGTCAATAAGAATGGAACTATTTCCGCAAAAGAAAGATTAGTCTTAACGATTATTAATTACCTTGAAGAGAATCTAGATGATTTCTATCAATCTCATTTGTGGAAAAAATGCTCAAAAATCCTTTTATTATTTTATAACGGTTTGATTCCGGAACAAACGCTTTATGATTATATGATTGAAAAAGTGTTCCTATTTGAATGGTTCGAGGAAGATATGAATGTCATTTTAGATGACTATGCTCGAATCACTCAGAAAATTAAAGAGGGACGAGCTCACGAATTATCAGAATCGGATGGGAACTATTTATCCACTTGTACAAAAGGAGCCGGTAAAGGGAAAGACTGGAAAAAACAACCGTTTAGTGATGTGATGGCGAAACAACGAGCGTGGGAATTAAAGTCTAGTTACATGACGTATTTGATTAATCACAAAATCTTTGCTAGTCATGAACAAGAGAGTGTCTTAGCCACTGCAAAAGGTACGAAGAAAACTTTTACTCAAATTATTGAAGAAAAGATTTTGAAGTATAAAGGATGGAAAGCTGAAGACTTATATGATGCGTTCGATGTTCCTGTTCGTTCCAAGTCTAAAAATAGTTTGTTAATCAGAAAAATGATTGGCATTACTGGTGACTTAGAAAATACTCAAGAGTTTCAGAAAGCGAATATGAATCTTAGAGTCATTCGAGTGAATAAAGATGACCTTCCTAAAGAAGACTCTCCGTTTAAGGTTTATGATTTTATCGAGTTAGCACAAAATGATAATTGGGAAGAGTCTCATGTTTTCCAAGAGATTTGTGATAAACGTTATATGTTTGTCGTATTTAAGGAAGAAGCTCCAGGGGAGTATGTTTTAAATCAAGTGAAGTTCTGGGGATTCCCTGAACGATTGTTAGATGAAGCACAGCGCGTATGGAATGAAACACGTACCATCATTAATGACGGGGTACAGTTAACGCAGTCCGACAAGGGAGTATCGACAAATTTCCCGCAAAGTCAAGCGAATCCATTCTTATTTACAAAAATTCATGCTTCAAATTCTTATTACGAAATTGAAAAAGATGTTTTTGTCGGAAAAGGAAAGCTCTCAGATACGAATCCATTGCCCGATGGACGAAGAATTACGAAGCATTCATTCTGGATGCCTAAGAAGTTCCTACAAGAAATTTTACGTGGTGAGTGGGATTAGCAAATCAGTTGATCAAATATTGAATTCATGATATAGTAATAGAGAAATTTTGGATGAAAATGAAAGAGGTAATCATGTCAAAACTTAAAGTATTCTCAATGTTTGATGGCGTTGGGGGATTTATCGTTGGCCTAGATGAGGCTAACAAAAAATTAAACAAAAAATTTTTCCAAGTGACTGATACGAATCAATTTGAACCTAGTCGAAAAGCGCAAGATGCGTTTGAAGTTGGAGTATACAACTACCCAAAAATCAATCATAGTAATGAAGACATCATGCAAGTTTCATCAGAGTATTTTGATGAAATGAAGGCAAATGGTGTGAATATGATTGTCGGCGGATTTCCATGTCAAGATTACTCAGTAGCGCGCAGTAAAAAGCACGAAATGGGTATCGAAGGTAAAAAAGGGGTTCTTTTCTGGGAGATTATTCGCGCGGTGAATCATATCAAACCAGAATATCTTATTCTTGAAAATGTAGACCGACTATTGAAATCACCTTCTAAACAACGTGGACGTGATTTTGCAATTATGCTCGGAGCATTCAATCAATTGGGGTATACCGTTGAATGGCGTGTGATTAATGCGGCAGATTATGGAGCACCTCAAAGACGTCGTCGCGTGTTCTTCTTTATTTATAAAAATGACTCAGCTTTTGCCAAGAAACATGGTATTAAAGATTTATCACTAGAATCATTCGAATCGTATATTTATAAGAAAGGTCTTTTTGCAAAGCAGTTTCCAGTTGAAAATAGTGCGAATAAGAATCGTGTCTATACAGAAAAACTTAGTGAACTAGATGCGCATTCTGAAGAATATATTGTAGATATTTCGAATAACTTTACTGGAAAAGTTTGGAACACAGGTTTGATGAAAGATGGTATTTATTACACTATCGATACAACTCCTGTATTCGAAAAAGCAATGACTTTAGGTGAAGTAGTTCAAAAGGCTAAAGAATACTATGTTCAAGAACATGGAGAAAAAGCTTATAAAGAATACATTCAAAACTATGTAATCCAGGACGAAGATAAGATTAAGAAATTCCAATACTTGCGCGGGCCAAAGAAAATTGAACGTACCACTGAAGATGGATATACTTATATCTTCTCTGAAGGTGGAATGAGCGAAACAGATGACCTCTCATTACCAGGACGTACAATGCTTACAAGTGAGGGTAGTGTGAACCGTTCAACTCACTTCTTAAAAGAAGGCAATCAGTTCCGACTATTAACTCCAAACGAAGCAGAGTTATTACAATGCTTCCCTTGTGATTGGACAAAATACAAGAAACTATCCGATGGAACAGTTACTGAAGTTAACGACCGTATGCGTTATTTCTTTATGGGGAATGCGCTAGTAACGTCCATTGTGGAACGTATCGGCATCGGAATTGCAAAAATGATTTAATCCCAAACAATTATTTAGACTTACGAAGGAAGAGCATTCCTTTGTAAGTCTCTTTTTTTAGCAAAATAGTACAAGAAAAAAGCAAAATGTAACATATAAGTTACGTAACTTATATGTTACATTTAGGTCATAGGAGGTAATAGGTATGGGTAAGAAATTTAGGGTTGATAAAAAGAAAGTGGATCGTTTAGAGACGCTTGAATATGGTGAGATGATTAAATTGGCGGCTGTCTATAAAATATTAGAAGATGAAGGCGTGACGCCAGAATTGCTCGAAAAATGGGGATGCTATTATAAAGGGAGACATTGTTTGAAAATACCTGTATCAAGGACTAAAGAAGGGGTGGATGGTAGTGACTTCTTATTTAACAAGAAAGTTCATGAAGTTCTCATCGATTTATCCTAATTTCGAAGAAGACTTACTTAGAGAAGTTTCTCTTCTAAAAGTAGCGCTGAGAACGATTCAATTACGAGTAAATCATCAATTGACACAGGAAGAATTTGCTGAGAAGCTAGATGTAAAGAGAGCCTATTTAGCAAGATTAGAAGCAGGACATCATAATCCAACTATTATGACTCTTGTAGAATTAGCTCGATTAAATGGATATGAGATTGAGATAAAGTTGAAAGAGAAGACATTTTAGTTAATAACTCTATTAAATCATAATATCCAGATTTATAAGATTCTTAGTTCAACATGCCTAAAACTCAAAATTCACTATGATAAGTGGATTTTGAGTTTTTTATTTTATAGTTGAAGGAATCCCCTTATCTTCTTTTTTTGCGCTAAAAGTGGTAGAATGGGTGAAAAGCCTTGAAGGAGGAATTTTATGACAAAGAATTTTAAAGGGTACTCTTTAGTTGAGAAAAGAGACTTGCCAGATATTCGTTCTGTCGGTTATTTGTACAAACATGATAAGACTGGCGCAGAGGTCTTATACCTTGAAAACGAAGACGATAATAAGGCGTTCAATATTGCGTTCCGTACGCCACCGTATAATGATAACGGGATTGCGCATATTATCGAGCACTCTGTGTTAAATGGTTCGAAGAAATATCCATCGAAAGAGCCATTTGTAGAGTTATTAAAAGGCTCACTCAATACTTTCTTAAATGCGATGACTTACTCTGATAAGACGGTTTATCCGGTATCGTCTCGTAACCAAAAAGACTTCAACAACTTGATGTCTGTGTACTTAGATGCGGTATTCTATCCCAACTTCAAGCATGATCCACAAATCTTAATGCAAGAAGGATGGCATTATCATTTAGAAAACGCCGATGATGAATTGATTTACAAAGGCGTGGTGTATAACGAAATGCGTGGGGCGTTCTCACAAGCGGACTCTGAATTATACCGTCTGTTTGAACCAACGTTATTCCCAGATACCGTTTATAAACATATTTCTGGTGGGATGCCAGCTGCGATTCCTAGCTTAACGCAAGAAGAGTTCGTGGCGTTCCATGACAAGTACTATCACCCAAGCAATGCGCGTGTGACGCTTTACGGGAACTTAGACTTAGACACAGCGTTCGCGCAATTAACAGAGTACTTCGATGCGTTCGAAGCAAAAGAGTACGCATTCGAATCTGTGGAACAAGCTCCGTTCGAAGCGCGTCGTGAATTAGAAGCGAAATTCTCGATTTCTAAAGACGAGCCTACTGAAAACAAATCGCTCTTAGCGTACATTTGGGCTGCTGGTAAAGGGACAAACTCTGAAGAACTGATCGCGCTTGCCGTATTAGATGAACTCCTTCTTGGTTCTAACACGGCTCCAATTAAGAAAGCTCTCTTGAAATCAGGCCTTGGTTCAGATGTGTCTGGTGGATTTGGCGCAGCGACGTACTCACCAATTTTTGAAATCGTCTTAAAAGATACGAATCCAGAAGCCAAAGACCAATTCGTGTCGATTATTGAAAACGAGTTGAAACGTTTAGTGGCTGAAGGCATTCCGCAAAAAGCGATTCAAGCAGCCCTCAATAAAGCAGCGTTCCGTTATAAAGAATTAACAGCGCTGGAAGGAGCTACTCCTAAAGGAATCTTGTATTCTCTAAACTCACTTACAAGCTGGTTATACGGCGGGGATGTCTTCGCAACGTTCGAATACCAACGTGTGTTAGATAAGATGCAAGAAGAAATGGCAAACGGCTATTTTGAACGTTTAATCCAAACAACATTACTCGACAATACGCATGCGGCAGTCATCACTTTAGCTCCAGAACCAGGACTAGGAGACCGCAAAGATGCAGCGTTAAAAGAAGAGTTAGCGGCCTATAAAGCGTCTCTATCAGACGAAGAAGTGGCAGCTCTTGTTGAACAAACGCAACAACTCCTCGAGCGTCAAACGACTCCAGATAAGGAAGAGGATTTGGCGAAATTACCAAAACTCTCGATTGAAGATATCGACCGCGAAGTGAAGCCACTCCCATTAACCGTGGAAGAGGCAGAAGGCAAACCAACTTTCTTACACTACGAAGACTTCACAGCTGGCATTTCTTACGTGAAGTATTACTTCGATTTATCTGGCGTGAAGACAGAAGACATTCCAGTCGTGGCCTTCTTAACAGAAGTACTCGGGGAAGTCGGAACCGAAAACTTCACAGACGAAGCCCTCAGTACAGAAATCGACTTCTACACAGGAGGCATCGGTACAAACGCGACGGTCATCACGGAATCAGTAGCGGACAACATCTACTATCCTAAATTCACCGTAAGCGGGAAGGCCTTGTCCGAATATCAACCTCAACTCTTAAGCTTGATTGAAGAAATCGTTCACCGTTCAAACTTAGACGATGTAGAGAAGATTAAAGAGCTCTTACTCAATGTCAAAGCTGACTTAGAAATGAACTTCAACTATGGTTCACACGTGGCAGCCCTTCGTCGTTTAGAATCTTACTACTACGAAGGCGCGAAATACTTACAATCGCTTGAAGGCATCGACTATTACGACTTCATTTGCGATGTGGTTGCTGGTTTTGATGCGAACCCTCAAGCGTTTATCGACCGCTTGAAAGCTGTGTTAGAAACAATTTTAACAACAGACCAATTAGTGGCAACTTTTGTCGGAAGTAAAGTTGACTTCGACCACTTCAAACAAGTATCCGAGGACTTCTTCAAGCATCTTGGGACTCACAAGGTTGAAAAACAAGCCTTCACAAATCCAGTGGAAGTGTTAAACGAAGGATTCAAGACAGCGCAAGAAATCAACTATGTCGCAAAAGGATATAACCAAACGCTTCTTGGTGTTCCAGTCAACGGCATGAACTTATTCTTGAAATCTGTTCTAGGACTCGATTACTTATGGAATACGGTTCGTGTTCAAGGTGGGGCATACGGTGGTATGAGTGTCATCACGGATAAAGGGGATGTCGCAGGTCTTTCTTACCGTGACCCGAATATCGTTGAAACGCTCGAACGTTATGATGGACAAGTAGAGTACTTAGAAAACTTCAACTTGTCTCAGGCTGAGTTTGAAAAGAACTTGATTGGTACATTCAGCACGATTGACCGTCCACTTTCAGCCGCTCAAAAAGGGGCAGTTGCTTTTACGCGTTACTTCACGCACCTAACGCTCGAGAAAGTGCAACAGTTCCGCGATGAAATCTTAGCTGTCACTCCTGAAAAGGTACGCGCATACGCTCCAACGATGAAAGCCATCATGGACCAAAACGCGTTTGTCGTTATCGGAAATGATACGAAGATTGAAAATCATAAAGACATCTTCAAAAACATCCGTAACTTAACAAAATAACAGCACACAAAAAATCCCAAGGTTCACAACTGGAATCTTGGGATTTCTTTTTGTCGGTTATTTATGTGGCATGACGTTTTCTTCTTGTTTCATCCACATTGGAATACTTGTCATCACTAGTAAGAATAGGAATGCACTTTGTACCCAGAGGATGGCTACGTCGAAGATACCGTGAACGAAGAGTACAACGATGAAGGAAACGTAGAGTCCAACGATTGGACGTTTCTTTGGATCGCGACTCATTTCCAAAAGCATGCGTACTGGTTGAAGAGTAGAAATCAGTAAAAGCAGCGTTCCGATAATTCCGTAGCTTGAAATGGTATCGATATATAAACTGTGCGCATGTTCGTGGTATCTGGCGCCGATTCTTGCAAAACTATGCAAGTACGTCAGCGGTCCTTCCCCGAACCATGGATTTTGTTTAAAGAGAACCATACCGGCATTCCAAATCGAAATGCGTTCTTCCATGGATGAGCCAAAGCTTCCCATACGAACACCGATGTCATTTGAGAAGAGGAACATGAGTCCAATGCCAAATGCGGCGATGCTGAGCCAGAATGCTTTCGAGCTACGAATCGTTGTGAAGAGGTAAATAATCGCTCCACAGATAATCGCTGGGAAAGCAGTTCGGTTTTGAGTGAAGCTGAGGCCAAATAGGTTAATACCAATCGCGACAGCGCCGATGAACTTCCAGAACCAACTCTTCGTGATGCTGAGTAAGTAGAAGCCAATCATAATACAGAAGCAACAAAAAATTCCGTAGTAGTTCGGATTAAAGAACGTTACTTCCGCACGGTTTTGGTGCCATACTTGCATCTTTGGTGATAGGAAGGTGTAGTTAAATTTATGAACGATTTCGTAGTGTTCTAAAAACGCGAATCCCGCGGCGAAAATGCTGAGGAGTAAGACTGTCTGTAGAACGATATGGAAAAAGTCCGGTGTCAATCGTCTTTGATAGTATTTAAAGAATATCGCATACATCAAGAATCCAACCGAGATACCAGCACCGATATAGTTACCGGCTACCATGGATACGATAAAGCTAAATCCGATAAACGCCAATAAGAACCGGTGAGATAAAAGGTCTTTAAGGACTTGTTTTAATTTTCCCGTAAAGGCGAGAAGGATAAAATATAAGACGAACAATGTTAGGAATAAATAAAACGGAAGGAAGCTGCTGATAATGAGTAAGTACAGCGCTAAGTCCTGATTCGAGAATCGTTTTATTTTTTCGATAATCGTTAGTAATTTCATAATGTTCCTTTCAGGTAGTGTTTCTACCACTCATCTAATGAAAAAGATATCAGCTTATTTTACCACTAAACAGGGAGATTGGGCAAATCGCAACCTATGGGGAGGGGTGTTGCTTTGAAAGTTTTTAAAAACAGGCGTACAATATAGGTAAATTCTCAGAAAGAAGTGATGAAGATGAAATTAGTATTTGTTCGACATGGAGAAAGTGAATGGAATGCCCTCAACTTATTTACCGGTTGGAGTGATGTGGAATTAACTCCTAAAGGGGTAGAAGAAGCGCATCACGCTGGGGAAATGCTACACTCATTAGGCATCCAATTCGATCATGTGTATTTATCCGTATTAAAAAGAGCCATCCACACAGGACACATCGTCTTGTCTGAATTAAACCAAGACTATTTACCAGAAACAAAGAGCTGGCGATTAAATGAACGCCACTATGGAGCCTTACAAGGTCTCAATAAACAAGAAACGCGCGAAAAATACGGTGAAGAACAAGTGTTGCTTTGGAGACGTTCGTATGATGTGATGCCTCCACTGCTTAGCGAGGAAGAAGCTGCAAAACAAGCGCAAGACCCACGCTACAAACACGTTCAATTAAAAGACTTACCTCAAGGGGAAACGTTGAAAACAACCTTGGACCGTGTATTGCCAATCTGGCAAGATGAAATTGCGGTCGATTTAATGGACGGAAAAAATGTGCTCGTGGTGGCGCACGGAAATTCTCTTCGCAGTTTAGTCAAATACTTATTGAACCTCAGTAAAGAAGAAATTTTGAAATTTGAAATCCCAACGGCAACACCGCTTGTATTTGATTTAGACGAAAAACTACAAGTGAAAGACTATCATTTTATCAAATAAGGAGAATGCGAATGAAGTGGGAGAAGAAACACACTTTAGAAGAAACGGTTGAATGGAAGGGCCTACCAGAAAGTGAGATGGAGCCGTTTAAGTCTTATGTGAACTCCAAGGTTCCAGGCGTTTGCGGAACATATGCCGCTGCAAGTTTGACGGTCCTCATGGCCAAACGCGAAGGTGTCGTCACACAATCGATGGACCATCTATTAAAGAGCATGGAAGCGTCGATTGAATACGCACTTCCATATCGAGGAACTTTCTATTGGGACGTGCAACGCGGACTCAATAACGAGTGGAAGAAATACGGCTATAAGACACATTTTAATTTATTTAGTGAAAAAGTCGTGCCTGGTCTACTAGAAGACGGTGTGCCTGTTGTCGTAGGAACCACAACGGCTCTTGGTAGTCCGTATAAAAACCACTGGCTCGTCGTGTACCAATACGCTTTCGATTCAACAGGCAAACTCTGGTACAAGGCATACGATAACCACGGCTCAATTACAACGGTAATCCCAGCCGTCCAAACATTATGCGCCCTCTGGTTAGAAAAGCTCTAGTCCAAGCACTTTAAGAAAACAAACTAGACAGCACTAAGCTCCCAACCTGAAAAGCAGAATAAAACTACTAGCAAATGCGCAAGGAGCGATGAGGCCATTATTGGTCACAATGTTCTATCAGAGCACTATTTGACTCTGACTCATAAATTGAACAGCACACAAAAATGATTACGAAGAAGCCTGCGAAATTAAATAGAGCTTTTAATTTAACAAAGCTTATAGAAGTAGACGCAGTAGCTGATTGAATTAAGCTTCATCACTCGTGATTTGCTTAATTCTAATCAGCCTTGCGGGGGTAAGACTACGAAGCAAAACGGACTCACACTGTGAGTCCGTTTTTAGCTTCTGTCTTACTCCCAGGCTCCGCAGTAATCAATTTTTTCTATGCCTAAACTTATTCCATGAGCAGAGTTTAAGACAAAAGCAAAAGCGCTCTGATAGAATGAATGTGACGAAAAAATGGAGGAAGAGCAATGGAAATATTTGATTTAATTTCAATCGGTGGTGGTAGTGGCGGTATTGCCACAGCGAACCGTGCTGCCATGCATGGGGCCCGCGTAGCCGTAGTAGAAGGAAACTTACTTGGAGGAACCTGTGTAAATATCGGCTGTGTTCCTAAGAAAATTATGTGGTATGGAGCGCAAATTGCAGAAGCGATTCACGCGTATGGTCCGGACTATGGATTTGCCACAGAAAATGTGAACTTTGATTTTGCGACACTCAAGAAAAACCGTGAAGCGTATATTGACCGTTCAAGAAATTCATACAATGGGACTTTTGAACGTAACAACGTAACCGTGATTAAAGGATACGCGCGCTTTGTCGATGCCCACACAATTGAAGTGAATGGGGAAGAG
>CALHVK010000102.1 GCA_938039195.1 uncultured Carnobacteriaceae bacterium | reverse complement strand
GGACAGTGAGTTGGATTTCCTAGAAATTCTGCAAGTCGTTCTGTCATTTCCACAGACGATGAATGCTCTAAGATTTCTGCTTGCTCATGTACGCTTTCACCACTGAACCCTAAGGATTTCACTAAGAATACTTCCCAAATTTTATGAGATCGAATTAACCGTTCTGCAACTTTAATACCCTTTTTTGTTAATTTAGCTCCAGTATAACGAATATATTCTACTGTCCCATCATGTACAAGTTTATTTAGCATTTCAGTTGTAGAAGCTGCTGAAAGATTCAACATTTGATTGATGGCTTTATTAGACACAAATTCGTCCCTACCACCTAATTTATAGATTGCTTTAATATAATCTTCTTTATTTGGAGTCATAAGCCATCTCCTTTCCTATTCTCATTTAGTATAGCATATTTTAGATTCGAAAAAAATATAAAAAAGAGTCTTAGACAATTTGTCTAAGACTCTCTTCGTTAAGAATCAATTATTTTAAGCGACCTGGTCTTTCTTTATAACCGAAGTATGCATCCGCAAGAATTTCTTCCATATGAGCAACCATTGGTAAACGAGGGTTCGCTGGTGAACATTGATCTTCATAAGCAAGCATTGCAATCTCATGGATTGTAGCTAACCATTCTTTGTGGTTAACGCCTTGTGCTTTGAAGTTCATTTCGATTCCTACTGCTTCTCCTAATTCGTATACTGCTTTAGCAAGTGCATCAACTGCTTCTTCAGGAGTTGAAGATGGTAATCCTAACATACGAGCGATATCTTGGTATTTTTCATCAGCACGGTAGTAGTTGTATTTAGGCCATGTTGAAGTTTTAGCAGGACGAGTACCATTGTAACGAATTACGTAAGGTAATAGAATCGCATTTGTACGTCCGTGAACTGTATGGAAGAATCCACCAATCTTATGCGCCATAGAGTGGCTCATTCCTAAGAATGCATTGGCAAATGCCATACCAGCCATTGTAGAAGCATTATGCATTTTTTCGCGTGACACGAAATCAGCATTCTTCACACTGCTCTCTAAGTTTTCAAATACTAATTTGATTGCTTGCAATGCTAAACCATCAGTATAGTCGTTTGCAAGAGTTGAAGTGTATGCTTCAATTGCGTGAGTTAATACGTCCATACCAGTATCAGCTGTTACGAAATCAGGAACCGTCATAACTAACGCAGGGTCGACAATCGCAATTGTTGGTGTTAGTGAGTAGTCCGCTAATGGGTATTTACGGTTATTCGCTTTATCTGAAATTACTGCGAATGGTGTTACTTCAGAACCTGTACCAGATGTAGTTGGAATACCAACATATTTAGCACGTTCTCCTAATTCTGGGAATTTGAATGCACGTTTACGGATATCCATGAATTTTTGAACTAAGTCACGGAAGTCCACTTGTGGTTGTTCGTAGAACATCCACATAACTTTCGCAGCATCCATTACAGACCCACCACCAAGTGCAACGATTGTATCTGGCTCGAAGCTCTTCATAATTTCAGCACCACGGTTTACAGTTGTGATGTCTGGATCTGGTTCTACGTCAGAGAATACTTCATAAATTACTTTGTTTGGACGTAATTCTAATTGTTCAATAACACGTTGTAAGAATCCTAATTTAACCATTGCTTGGTCAGTAACGATCATTACACGGCTTACATTTTTCATTTTTTGTAAGTATTGAATTGAATCGCGTTCGAAATAGATTTTTGATGGAACTTTAAACCATTGCATGTTATTTCTACGTCTCCCTACTTTTTTGATATTTAATAGATTTACAACACTTACGTTATCCCCAACTGAGTTACGTCCGTAAGAACCACAACCTAATGTTAATGATGGGATAAATGCATTGTAAACGTCCCCGATACCACCGAAAGTAGAAGGAGCATTCCAAATAACACGAATCGCACGAACGACGCGTCCAAATTCTTTAGCTAATTCAGCATCTTCTGTATGAATCGCTGCTGAGTGTCCTAAACCGTGGAATTCAACCATTTGACGAGCTTTTTCTAAACCGTCTTCACGTGATTCAGATTTAAGTACTGCAATAACTGGAGAAAGTTTTTCACGAGTTAAAGGTTCTTTCTCGCCGACTTCTTTACATTCTGCAGCAAGAATGTTTGTACCTTCTGGAACTGAGAATCCAGCTTGTTCTGCGATCCATGCAGCTGATTTACCAACAATGTTCGCATTTAATTTAGCACCAGCACAGTTTTTGCTGTTTGCTTTAACTCCAAAGCAGAATTCTTCTAATAATGCTTTTTCTTTTTTGTTTACAAAGTAAGTGTGATAGCTCTTTAATTCTTTAACAAAATCATCGTAAATTTCTTTATCAACAATTGCTGCTTGTTCAGACGCACATACCATACCATTGTCGAATGATTTACTCATTACGATATCGTGAGCTGCTTGACGAATATTAGCAGATTTTTCAACGTAAGCAGGAACGTTACCCGCACCTACCCCAAGAGCTGGTTTACCGCAAGAGTATGCAGCTTTAACCATCGCATTACCACCTGTTGCTAAAATTGTAGCAATACCATCGTGGTTCATTAAAGCGTTTGTTGCTTCAATTGATGGATGTTCAATCCATTGAATACAGTTTTCAGGAGCTCCTGCTGCAATCGCTGCATCACGAACAATTTGTGCTGCGTGTGCAGAACTTTGTTGAGCTGATGGATGGAATGCAAATACGATTGGGTTACGTGTTTTCAATGCGATTAACGATTTGAAAATTGCAGTTGAAGTTGGGTTTGTTGTAGGTGTGATTCCACAGATAACCCCAACAGGTTCTGCAATTAAAGTTAATCCTGTTACTTCATCGTCTGAAATAACCCCAACTGTTTTTGTGTGACGCATATTGTGCACCACGTGTTCGCAGGCGAATAAGTTTTTCGTTGCTTTATCTTCGAAAACCCCACGTCCTGTTTCTTCGATAGCATGTTGTGCTAATACACCGTGTTGGTCTAAGGCAGCAACAGATGCTTTTGCTACAATGTAGTCCACTTGTTCTTGATTTAACAAGCGGAATTCATCTAGAGCTTTCAACCCATTCTCTACGAGTTGGTTGATTTCTTGTTGTACTTTGTTGTTGTTTTTTTCTTCACTCACTTGTGATTTCCCCCAGTGTTTGTTATTTTTATCACATTCTTATCTTACACTATTTTTGTAAAAATGTAAACTATTTTCATTGAAAAAATATCCTTTGAAAACAGATTCATTTATTTTCATTTCCCCTTTCATAAAAAATCCCTAACCATATCTTCATTCTACCCATTATTCCCAAAATAGCAATACTTTTTCGGAACTTTTTTTGTAAACCTTTACAATTTTTATACAAAAAAGAAGCCAGCACGTCGCCAGCTTCCTTTTTAAAATAATTCACTTAAATTGATATCCTCAAGTGTGATTTCTTTATTGGTTTGTGCTTCTAAAGATTCAAAGTCGAAATACTCATTAATACTTAATTGATTGATTTGAAAAATCTGCTCAAATAGATTTTCAGGAATGTTTTTCTTCCAACGATAATCTGCAAAGTAATGTGCTAAATCTTCTGTTTCAATTGTTGAATAGCCTAAATCATTAAATTCAACAACTTTATAATACAACCAAGTTTTATATTGATTTTTTAAACTTTCTTTATTCATCGATTACTCTTCTTCAGTTGCTACTTCGTCAGTATACACTTCATTATTTGTTGGAGCAGATTCTGAAACAACGTGGTGAATAGCAGCACGCTCGAAAGTTAAGATGACTCCTTCGCAATCTAGATCGACTGTTTTATTTACAGTATCAATGTTATAAATTACAGCATGCAATCCCCCGATTGTAACTACTTTATCTCCAATTTTCATCGCTTCTCTTTGCGCTTGAATTTCTTTAGCACGTTGACGTTGTTTACGTCCGAAGAACCAGAACGCTCCCCCTGCTACAACGATATATGCAATTAATAATGTCATTTGATCCATAATCTTACCTCATTTCCGATTTTATGTTTTTACTTTATCAAAAAAGTCGTTTTATTTCTATATTCTTTAGAAATTTCTAGCATTTTCTTTGTTGAACCCATACTCTTCAAAGAACGCTTCTCTAAATTCTAATAAGTTATCATCCATAATCGCTTGGCGTACTTGCTTCATTAAGTTTAATAAGAAGTACAAGTTATGATAACTTGTTAAGCGCAAGCCAAATGTTTCGTCTGTCTTAAATAAATGACGGATATACGCACGCGTATAGTTACGACATGTGTAACAATTACATTTCTCATCCAATGGACGGAAATCACGTTCGTATTTCGCGTTCTTGACTACAAGACGACCAGAACTTGTCATACATGTACCATTACGAGCAATACGTGTTGGTAGTACACAGTCAAACATATCTACTCCGCGAATGACACCATCGATTAATGAGTCAGGAGAACCCACTCCCATTAAATAACGAGGTTTATTGGCTGGAATGAGTGGTGTTAAGTAATCCAACACTTCATTCATCTCTTGCTTTGTTTCACCAACGGACAATCCACCAATAGAATATCCAGGGAAATCTAATGAAATCATATCTTTAGCATGAGCGATACGTAAGTCTTTATAACCAGCACCTTGTAAGATTCCGAATAACGCTTGTGTATCTGGTGATTTATGCGCCTTTAATCCACGCTCTGCCCAACGAGTTGTACGAGCAATCGAATCTTTCACATAATCATGTGTATGGTGGAAATCTGGACACTCGTCAAAACTCATAATGATGTCCGCACCTAGTTTATTTTGTACATCGATTGAAATTTCAGGAGATAAGAATAATTTAGATCCATTTAAATGATTTCTAAAATGAACTCCTTCTTCTTCAATACGGCGCATATCGCTAAGTGAGAAGACTTGGAAACCACCTGAGTCTGTTAAAATCCCTTTTTTCCAATTCATGAAGTTATGGAGTTTACCAGCTTCGTCAACAATATCTGCACCTGGACGTAACCATAAGTGGTATGTGTTACTTAAAATGATATTAGCGCCCATTTCATCTAGCTCTTCCGGAGACATAGATTTCACGGTAGCAAGTGTTCCAACCGGCATAAACATTGGTGTTGGGAAAGTACCATGCGGTGTAATAATTTCTCCAAGACGAGCGCCTGTATGTTTTTCTGTTTTAATCAGTCTATATTTTACTGCAGGTTCTGTCATTTTATAAATCCTTTCTTCGTTTCATAACTATCTAACTGTACTCTACATAGGCAAAAAAGTCCAATAAAAACGGGAGTTAGCTCATGCTTCACCCCCGATATCTTCTATTATATTAATCTACAATTTTTGTGTAATTGTAACTTGGCTCTTTTAATTTTTCGTCGAAGCCTACTTCTAAATTATGCCCTTGGAAAAACCACTCATCGCCAGATTCCACAAAATAAGTAATACCGTTTTCTACAACACTGACATATGGATTGCTTGGAGTATCTACTTCAACAGCTAGAGAGAATCCTTCATGGATAGGACTGCATCCGTATACCTTTCCTAGGAAACGAACACCACGTTCTTTAGATACACCCATCTCTTCTTCAAACCATGCTTGCGCTTTTTTATCGATTGTTAATTGCATTGTATCCACTCTTTCCTTTCATTTACTCTCTCATTCTATCATAAAATAGTAAAAAGTCAGTAAAGTTTGCTCACTAATTTCCTCTATATATGAAAGAAACGCAATTTAGTGATGTTAGACTTGTGAATCCATTAGACTCATAAAACGAAACTGTTTTCGTTGAATCATCAGTAGCCAGTTGAATTTGATACACATTCTTGTACTTTTCTAACGTTTGTTGTAACAATTTTGTGCCAATTCCCTGATGTTGGTATTCAGGGTACACTAAAATATCTTGAATAAACAGAATAGACGCTCCGTCTCCAACGGCGCGCAGTACACCAACGAGTTTTCCTTCTTCATTAAGCGCTCCTAATATATGAAGAGAATTTTTGTAAGCTGCTTTAAGCATTGTTGGATTCTGCGTGTAATTGGTCCATCCTACTGCCTCATATAAAGGCAGAACCTCTTCTAAAGAGAGAGCTGGATTTTCAACATAACGGATCATTTGATTCACCCTCCTTATATGTAATCATTTAATATACCTTCATAAAAATTATAAATAAAAAAACTGGAATCCACAATAGTGAATTCCAGTTCTGAAATTGTCTAATAAGATTAGCCAAGTTTGTTATAGTATTCAACGACTAGTGATTCGTCAACTTCAGAAGTTAACTCGTCACGTAATGGTAGACGGTTTAATGAACCTTCTAATTTGTCTTCGTCGAAAGTAACAAACTCTGGACGACCATATAAAGCTTCTAAAGCTTCTTTAATGATTGTTAAGTTACGTGATTTTTCACGAACACCCACAACATCGCCAACTTGTACTTGGAATGAAGGGATATCTACGCGTTTACCGTTCACAGTGATGTGACCATGGTTTACTAATTGACGTGCTTGACGACGAGTAGTTGCTAAACCTAAACGGTATACTACGTTATCTAAACGTTGTTCAAGAAGAACCATGAAGTTTTCACCATGTTTACCTTCTTTAATTTTGCCAGCTTTTTTGAATAAAGTAGCAAATTGACGTTCGTTCATACCGTACATATGACGTAGTTTTTGTTTTTCTTGTAATTGTTGACCATACTCAGATAATTTTTTACGGCTGTTTGGTCCGTGTTGACCTGGTGCGTATGGACGACGAGCGATTTCTTTTCCTGTTCCTGAAAGTGAAATGCCTAAACGACGAGATAACTTCCAGCTTGGTCCAGTGTAACGTGACATTGAACATTCCTCCAATAATTGTTTATTTTTTTGGAGTAAAATAATCGCGAAATCTTCGATTCGTGCAGTCTCTACAAGGGTTCACCTTTGCAGCCGCGGTTACTACCTTACCCTAATGGCTAGGACTGTTGACGAGCTTCTATATTTCTGCTGCATATTTTACACAAAAAGTATTCTACCTTATTTCCTATGAAAATACAAGGATTTTACTTCATTTCCCATTCAAGAGATAAGTGGCAACATTTTTGATCATCAGATTCCAATTGATGTAATGTTTGAACGCCATTTTCAGTTTGTCGAATTTCATAAAAGCTCTTAACAGATGCTCCTGGTAAAATTTCTTTATCATATTTTACAAGAACGGATTTCAGACGGTGAGTTCCAACAAATTCCATACCTAAGCTATCCATCACCCAATCGAAATACTTCGCATTATTAACATGTTGGTTATAATCGATATCGTTTAAGCGAACGCGGTACGTTTGAACATTCGCATGATCTAAATCAATTTTAGGAACTCTTGGATTACGACGATTATCCTTTTTATTTTCAATTGGATATTCACTAAGTACTTCTTCATCCAGTGAAATAAGTTTTCGCTCCTCGATATTAATCATTGAGAAAGTCGTTAATGCGTCTACTAGTACTTCTTCGTCTAGAGATAAAATCGTATAACGACGGAATGTAAAGAACTTGTTATATCCTACTGGTTCTGTTTCAATAATGATCTCTTCTTCTAATTTTGGAAGACGATTTACTGTTAATTGGTTCTGAATAACAATCCAGGATAAGCCTTTTTGGTAAATTAAATCAGGGTGTGCTAAAGAACGCTCTTGTTTACGCGAAGCTAGCATCATAATCCCTACAACATGACTTAAGGATAATTCTCCCTTCCAATTACACTCATAGGCCTTCACAACATGATTCATACGTAAAATAGATTCTACCATAATTTATCCTTTCACTCTTTCTTAGTTCCAAACATCTTCACTATCAATATTTAAGACTGAAATGATTTCATGTCCTTTAAATAAAACAATATAGTCCGTTGGCAAGTGCATGATTTCATATAACTCCGGATAATCCGGAAAAATCTCATACGCTTGGTTTCCTTCAAGAGGTTGCGTTTCAATCGTTTGATCCATCGGCGCGATATACCAAGTTTCATCATCAAAACGGTGTGCATACCACTCATCCACTTCAAAAGTATGATTTGCAACAACTAAAGGTCCGTCAAAACGATATGGAATTAAACGGCCTAATGTTTTTGTGCGTTTACCAGCTTGAATCGTTTTACGAATAATATCTAAGAAATAAGAGAAATCTTCAACCCATTCATCTAATAATTTATGTTCGTAATTTTGAACTACGACTTGATAATCCTCACCTTTAGGAATCACTTTTACTTGTCCATAATGGATTGGAATTAAAGTGTCGACCTCATCCCAATTCTCCTCAAAATATTCTTCTACGAAAGAAAGCATATCTTCTGCTTCTTTTTGATATTCTTCATCAGCCACTAATATTAAGCGACTTCCATTTACTTCACGAATAAATTCCATAAAATCTCTCCTTCCACGTCTACTAGTGTACCTCATTTCAGTAAAATTTACCTGTATTTACCCGCTAACCTTAAAAATTTGTTATACTGAATGAAAGTATGAAAGGAGCATATCGATGCAAAATAACCCTTTTTATAAGTTTTATCAAAAATCTCTTGAAGAAAGAAAAGAAACATTATTCAATCATCCAACTTTAACTAGTAAAGCTAAAGAACTACTAAACAATGGTCTAGCACTTCCTGAATCCATCGCAAACCAAATGGTCGAAAACCAAATTGAAATATACGGACTACCCTATGGTATTGTGCCTGAATTAATCGTAAACGGGAAAAGTTATATCGTTCCAATGGTAACCGAGGAACCTTCTGTGATAGCTGCAGCAAGCTATGCTTCGAAATTAATCAACTTAGCTGGCGGAACCACTACGATTCAAAAGAAACGAGAAATGATTGGTGAAATCGCTATTGTGCATTCACCACTCACTCTAGACGAAGTAAAAACAAAACTGGATAAGCAAAAAGAATCTCTATTTACAATTGCAAATAATGCTCACCCTTCTATCGTAAAGCGCGGTGGAGGTATTCGTTCTGTGTGGGTAGAAGAAAAAACTTCTGACAAGGAACGATTCTACATTTTCTACGTATCCGTTGATACACAGGAAGCGATGGGAGCAAATATGCTCAATACCATCCTCGAAGCACTTGTGTCTCCAATTGAAGAGTTGACCGAAGGCGAAAGCATCATGGCTATTCTCTCGAATCTTGCAACAAACTCAGTTGTAACGGCTAAATGCGTACTATCTCCAAGTATCTTAGATACTAAAACGACTAAAGGTGAAGAGGTTCGAGACCGAATCGTTTTAGCAAGTGAATTTTCAAAAGCTGATCCGTATCGTGCTACAACACATAATAAAGGAATTATGAATGGAATTGATTCTGTAGTCATCGCTACCGGTAATGACTGGCGAGCGATTGAATCTGGGGCTCATGCTTATGCGAGTTTAAGCGGTCAATATCAACCATTAACACAATGGACAAAAGATGAACAAGGTAATCTGGTGGGAACGATCACTCTTCCACTTCCTGTTGGAACGGTTGGCGGCTCGATTTCAATCCACCCTGGAGCGCAATTTGCTCATGAATTACTAGGGCATCCAAGTGCCGTTGAATTAGCTGGAATTATCGCTTCTATTGGATTAGCGCAAAATCTTGCTGCCGTTAGAGCTCTTGTGACTGACGGTATTCAAAAGGGGCATATGAGACTCCAATCAAAATCATTAGGCCTTGCAGTTGGAGCATCCGAAGAAGAACTGCCACATCTTATGAACTTACTCAGTAAAGCACCTCACTTAAATCAAGAAACTGCCAAAGCTCTATTAGAAGAATTGAGAAAATAAAAATAGACTTCCCTAGCCTTGTGCTAAGGAAGTCTTCTTTTTTTATTATCTTTCGTCTTCAGTGTATTCCATTAATGTGAAGATGTCGTATTCGCTAATTTTTTCGCGACCTTTTAAATCTGTTAACTCTATTAAGAAAGCTAAACCAACAACTTCACCACCTAGTTTTTCAACTAATTTAGCAGCTGCTACCATTGTTCCGCCTGTTGCTAATAAGTCATCACAAATTAGAACTTTTTGGCCAGGTTTTACAGCATCTTTGTGTAAGTGTAATTCAGCTGAACCGTATTCTAAATCGTATTCTACAGCCACTGTTTCACGAGGTAATTTTCCTTTTTTACGCGCTGGTGCAAATCCAATTCCTAATTCATATGCTACTGGACAACCAACGATGAATCCACGTGCTTCTGGTCCAACAATCATTTCAGCGCCGATTCTACGAGCATAATCAACAATTTGTTGTGTTGCATATTGATAAGCTTTTCCGTCCGCCATTAATGGAGAAATATCACGGAAAATAATACCCTCTTTAGGATAGTTTGGAACACTAGCAATATATTCTTTCAAGTTCATTTAGAACTCCTCCTTTTATTTACCTTGTTGTGAATCCATCCAACTCTTAAGTTCTTGGAACTGGCTATAGTTGAATTTCTTTTCAAGCAACATTTGTTCATTTAACTTTTTCAATAAGGTTGACTCTTCTAAGTCATTTGATCTTGGACTTTCGTTAATCATTAAATGTCCATCTACTATTTTAACAAATTCCAACTCAAAAAACACTTTTAATATAACTCGGAATTGTTCAACTGGAATTTTGAGGAATCCAGCAACCGATACTAATTTTTCGTTGTAAGGAATTTGGCCATGAGACTGGATATATTTATACACGCTACCAAACTTAGGCTTATCAGGGATACCTGTTGTTACTACCGAATTCTTCGTATAGGCAATGACATAAAGAGGCTGTGTCCAGTCCATTTTAAATAAGGCTTCCACTTCTTCCACTTTTTCTGGTAAATCGAATAGGACAATCGCTTTTGGTTTTTCCTGCGAAGCCACAAAGGATGAAAAATCCATCACACTTGAAGTGCTTGGAATTCTTGTTGCTAACTCCTTCAAGTAAGTTTCATTGGTTGCTAAATATAAACTATTTTCAACACTAAGATGATCTTTTGTAATCTTTGAAGTACGCCAATCAATCACGACTCTACCCTTAACGGCAATATCTTTTACCATTAATTGAGGAAGTCGATTATTTTGCCATTCATTAATTTCTAATGTTCCCGCAATACTTATCTTAGTATCTGGTTGAAGTGACGCTGCCCATTCCCCTTTACTAAAGGCCATCGCTTGAAGCGTGTTTGTAGAATTAGATTCTTTCAAATTCAACTTCAAGTGTTGTTTGTCGGCTCCTAGTAATTGAGTTGACGCTACCTGAATATCTTCTAGAGAAACAATTGGTTCAGGATTATCCGTGCCAAATGGTTTTAGGCTAGCTAATGATTCAATCCAATCCACCGTAATATCTTTTAATGGAAGAACTTCATCAATTATCAAAGTAGCTTTCGCATCTAATAAATCTTGATGTTCTTTCGCATACTGTTCAAGACCCTCGATAATCGTTGGAAGCATAATCGTTTCGACTGTTAATCCAGCCGCCATATGATGCCCACCGAATTTTAAAAGATGATCTTTAACACTAGTTAACGCATCATAGAGATTAAATTCTCCAAACGAACGACCACTACCCTTGGCTGTTAAGCCGTCTTCACTAATGCCTAACACAATGGTTGGTTTACCAGTCTGTTCGACGATTCGACTCGCTACAATTCCAAGAACTCCTTCATGCCAAGCTGGTTGAGCTAAGACAAGAATTGGTTGCTGTGCCTGAGAAGCAATCAGTGGAGTGGCTTCTTCAACAATCTGATTCACAATTGCCTGACGTCTTTCGTTTTCAGATTGCATAAAGTCAACAATACTTGAAGCTTCCTCATCATCAAATGTTGTTAATAATTGAACTCCCGGAGTAGCATCTCCAAGTCGACCTAGCGCATTTAAACGTGGCCCAATTTGGAATCCAATCGTCTTCTCGTCTAGTTTATCTATTTTGACAGATAGCTTTTCTAATAATGAAACAAGGCCTATACGTTGTGTTTGTTTCATTTGACTGATTCCAAGTTTAGCAATCGTTCTATTTTCGTCTGTAAGGCTAACTAAATCCGCAATAGTTCCAATCACAGCTAATTCTACCATTTCTTCTGGAAACTCTCCTAAAAGGGCATGAGCAAGCTTAAATGCAACCCCAGCACCCGATAAGTCTCCACATGGGTAGTTTGCCTCTGGATGACGAGGATGGACAACGGCATAGGCTTCTGGAATTTCACTTGGAATCTCATGGTGGTCCGTTAAAATGACATCACAACCATTTTCCATCGCATAACGAATTGGTTCAAGTGAAGCAATTCCACAGTCCACTGTAATAATGAGTGTATGTCCTTCTTCTATTGCACGTTGGAATGCTGGAATATTTGGACCATAGCCATCTGTAAAGCGATTCGGTAAATAGTACGATACTTGAGCTCCTAGCATTTCAAGCGTTTCGTAGAGAATCGTAGTACTTGTAATTCCGTCTGCATCATAGTCGCCATAAATATGAATGAATTCACCATTTTCAATGGCTTCTTGAATACGCGCTACCGCTTTATCCATATCATGTAATAAAAATGGATCGTGGATAAGATGTGGTGTGGGCGAAAGAAATTCTTGCAGGTCTTCTGCTGTTTGTACTCCACGTTCCACACATAAGCGAACGAGATTTTCGGATACACCACTTTCACTTGAAAGAGTGGTTACGAGTTCTTCATCCACATTCTCTTTTAACTTCCATGCATAATTTGCAAAACTCATCGTACACCTCCTCTACTTTTTATTGAAAATACTCCCTAATAGTTTGTCTCCTATTTTCGGGAATAAAACATTTAATTTACTCGCAAAGTTCATCGCTTTTGGCAAGTTCACTTCACGTTTTTCTCTTTCAATTCCTTTAACCACTTCTTTTGCTACCTTCACTGGATCTAGTACTACAGAGCCTAATTGCTCTAAGTATTTTCCAGTTGGCTCCGCTTTATCGAAGAAGTCTGTCGCAATCGGTCCAGGATTCACAGTCATCACATGGATGCCATAAGGTTTTAATTCTAAACGTAGCGCATTCGAATATCCTAATACTCCAAATTTAGTTGCTGAATAGACGGACGATTTAGCCGTCGCTGATTTTCCTGCTTGAGACGCAATATTCACAAGCACTCCGCTTTTGTCTTCGATAAAATAAGGAACAAAATGCTGTGTGATTTTAATTAAAGTAATTAAATCAGAAGTCTTTTCTATTGGAAAAGATTTTCTTTCTTCAACTATAAGTTTTGCAATTTTTCTAGCATATCTTTCTTCTCCATATTCAAAAATTATTTTTGATAGTTGCTCTTCTGAATAAGTATTTACAACATCATAGGCAGAAATTTTTTGTTCTCTGTTCATTCTCATATCTAATTTTACATCATATCTGTATGAGAAACCTCTTTCAGCCTCATCTAGTTGTTTAGAAGAAACCCCTATATCCATAAGTATTCCATCAACTTTATCAATTCCTGCCATATAGGCTAGAGTATCTATATTTTCAAAATTCCCTTTTAGAACCTTCCATTTAGAAGCATATTTTTCTAATCTCTTTTTTGAATATTCTATTGCATTACTATCTTGATCTATAGATAGAAGAAGACCTTTATCGGATAATCTTTCTAATATTCCTTCAGAGTGACTTCCTCCTCCAAGAGTACAGTCTATATATACACCATCAGGATTTATAACAAGATTATCTAAGGTTTCATAATACAAGACAGGGATATGATAATCATTTCCAATTTTTTCCATAAAATCTCCATTTTTCCAATTATTAAAAAAATGACTGTTGCAATTTAAATTTTTACTTTTTGTTAAAATGCAACAGCTCATATTATTAGTACTACCAAGTTAAAGCAATAATTATTCTGACTAAAATCTTTTCTAAAGCTTCTAAAGCTAAAATTAGAAGCATTGGTGAAAAGTCAATGGGTAAATCTATAAATTTATCTAAAAAGTCTTTAAATGGTTTTAGTATAGGGTCAGTTAAATTATATATAAGATCAGTAAAGTTATTATCCATTGGTATCCAAGATAAAAAAACTCTAATCATTATTAATATGTAAATACACCAAATCATTCTATCTAATATTGTTATAAGTGAATATGTTAAAAGTGGCATAATCTCCTCTTTTCTATTGTTCTAAAAAATAATGTTTAGCCTTAAATGTATATTCCCAACCTGACCATATTGTTAAGATAACTGGAATCAACATCAAGACTTCAGCTATTGTAAAGAAATGACTAGCTAGATTAAAACCTATAGGTCCTATGGCTAAGGCGATTACAATAACAAGCATTTGGCTAGTTGTCTTGTATTTTCCAAGATTTCCAGCTGCTATGATTTCTCCCTTGGCTGCCGCTAGTATTCTTATTCCACTGATTAGGAATTCACGTGCTAAGACGATGATAGACATCCAACCTGGAATATATTCTAGTTGCACAAATATTACAAGTGCAGAAATTACAAGTATCTTATCTGCAAGAGGGTCCATAATTTTCCCGAAGTCAGTTATAAGATTGTATTTTCTTGCAATATATCCATCAAAGAAATCAGTCAATGAGGCAACAATAAATATCACAAGAGAAATCATTCTAAAGATAAAACCAAGTTTACTTGAATCAGATGCTTGTAAAAACATTATAAAAGGGATAGCTAATATAAATCTAATCATAGTCAATCTATTAGGTAAATTCATAAAACCCTCCGAAACTTAAATTAAACTTTTTTCTTACTTAAAGAGATTTTTCCACCTTCCATAGAAATAACTCTAACTTTGAAAACATCTCCAACTGAAAGTACGTCTTCAACTTTTTCAACTCTTTCAGGAGAGATTTCAGATATATGTAGTAAACCTTCTTTACCAGGTAAAATTTCCATAAATGCACCGAATTTCATTATAGAAACAACACGCCCTTCATAAACTTCGTTGTATTCAACTTCTCTAACAAAAGAATCTATAAGTTTTAAAGTCTTTTCTAAAACTTCAGCATCTTGAGCGAAAACAGATACAAGTCCATCATCTGTTATATCAACAGTAGCACCTGTTTGATCTATGATACTTTTAATATTTTTTCCACCTGGTCCAATAAGAACAGCAATCTTGTCTTTTGGAATAGTGATTTGTTGAATTCTAGGTACATTAGATTTTAATTCAGCAGGTTTAGAAATTGTGTTGTTCATAAGTTCTAATATTTGTTGTCTAGCTTCATGAGCTTGATTTAAAGCAATTCTCATGATTTCTTCAGTTATACCTGTGATTTTAATATCCATTTGTAGAGCTGTAATACCAGATTTAGTACCAGCAACTTTAAAGTCCATATCTCCTAAGTGGTCTTCAAGTCCCATTATATCTGTTAAAACAGTGAATTCTTCTCCTTCTTTGATAAGCCCCATAGCTATACCTGCAACATGTTCTTTTATAGGAACTCCAGCAGACATAAGTGATAATGAACCTCCACAGATAGAAGCTTGTGAAGATGAACCATTAGATTCTGTTATTTCAGAAACAACTCTTATAGTATAAGGGAATTCTTCTTCACTAGGGATAACATATCTTAAAGCTCTTTCAGCAAGAGATCCATGTCCTAATTCTCTTCTTCCAGGTGATCCCATTCTTCCAACTTCTCCAACTGAGTATGGAGGGAAGTTATAGTGTAGGTAGAATTTTTTATAGTATTCTTTTTCTAAATCATCTATCAATTGTTCATCAGATTTAGTTCCTAATGTAGTTATAGCAAGAGATTGAGTTTCTCCTCTTGTAAATAGAGCTGATCCATGCGGAATAGGTAAAACATTAATTTGAGCATCTAGAGGTCTAATTTCTGTAGTAGTTCTTCCATCAACTCTATGTTTATGATATAGGATAGCTTCTCTTACTAATTTTTTCATTAAATCATGATAGTAAGTTTTAAATTCAGCAATTACATCTTCTGGTAATTCTTCTTCAGGAACATCAGGATAATTTTCTTCTATGAATTTATTCAATAATTCTTCTTCTAAAGAATCAACAGCTTCTTCTCTATTTTTCTTACCTGTAGTTAATACAGCTTCTTGTAATCTTTTGTGTCCATTTGTATCGATGAAGTCTTTAACAAGAGGTAAAACTTCTTCTTTTGTAAATTCTATATTTTCTTTTCCATATAATTTAGCAAAAACTTCTTGAAATTCACAGATTTTTTTGATGTTGTCATGTGCAAACATAATAGCTTTTAACATAGTTTCTTCATCTAATTCTTTTGCTCCTGCTTCAACCATGTTTACAGCATCTTTTGTTCCTGCAACAGAAAGATCAAGTTCACTTTCTTCTAATTCAGCAGGAGAAGGGTTTAAAATAAATTCTCCATTTTTGTATCCAACTGTAACCCCTGCAACAGGTCCTAAGAATGGAATATCAGAAATCATAAGTGCAAGTGAAGAACCGATTATACCTAAGTAATCAGGTGTGTTCACTTCGTCATATGATAGAACTGTATTAACAATATGTACATCATAGTTGAAACCTTCAGGGAACATTGGTCTTATTGGTCTATCAATAAGTCTAGCTATCAAAGTAGCATTTGTTGAAGGTCTTCCTTCTCTTTTGTTAAAACCTCCAGGGAATTTACCAGTAGAATAGAATTTTTCCACATAGTCAACAGTTAAAGGGAAAAAGTCAGCTCCCTTTCTAGCTTCTTTACTACGGTTAGCAGTAGATAAAACAACTGTATCACCGTATTGAATAACAATAGCTCCACTAGATTGTCTAGAGATTTTACCAGTAGATACTTTTAAAATTCTTCCAGCAAGCTCTAGTTCCATAATTTTTTCATCAAACATTAAATTTTTCACTCCTTAAATCTTAATCAATATTTTCTAGATAATTATATCACAGTAAACAAAAAAATACTATTCAATAATGTCAGCAACTATTAAATTTAAATAGTCAATTAATTTTTGTGGAGAGATTTCTATTTGTAAACCTCTCAAACCTCCGCTTATTAAAATAGTTTCATTGTCAGTAGCTGAATTGTGAATGAAAGTAGTATGTCTTTTTTTAATAGCTATAGGAGAGCAACCTCCTCTTAAATAACCAGTCATAGAAAATAAATCTTTCATTGGTAACATTTCAACTTTTTTACTTCCTGAAATTTTTGCTAATTTTTTTAAATCTAATTTTTCTAAACCTGGAATACAAGCTACAATCATTTCTTTCTTTTCGTTTAACAAAACTAAAGTTTTAAATATTCTTGTGATGTCCTCATTAGTTTTTATTGCTACTGACAAAGCATCTAAATGATCTTCGTCAACTTCATATTCTCTAACAATGTGTTCTATTTTGTGCATCTCTAATTCTCTTATTGCATTTGTTTTTTTCATAATTTTTTCACTATCCCGTTTCTATTCTATTTTTTCTGTAATCAAAATTAATGTTTTAATTTTGTCAGAGCACTTTTTAAGTAACTTTATTTTACCATATTTTCAAAATTTTAAAAGATTTAGATTGCTTTACAAAACTATATATAAATAGTATAATAAAGAAAATTTATACAATATTTTGACAATTTTATTATTAATTTTTATTATGAAGGAGAGTGTTGAATGGCGAAAAAAAATTTTAAAGAACTATTTGATCCGAAAGAATCAAAATGGGGTGGAATAAGCTTACCTATGTTCTTAGTGGCATTGGTAGTTGTCGCAATAATGGTATATGTACCTTTTGGATTAGATAAAGAAGGAAATCCAGGAAGTTTTTTAAGACCTAATTTTTTAGTTATGTTTTCAGCTTTAGCTGTATTTGGTCTTTTATTTGGAGAAATTGGAGATAGAATTCCTATATGGAATGACTTTATAGGTGGAGGAACTATCTTAGTTTTCTTTATGGCTGCTGTATTTGGAACTTATCATTTAGTACCTGAAAAGTTTATGTCTGCTGTAGATATATTTTATGGAGAACAACCTGTAAACTTTTTGGAAATGTTTATTCCTGCTTTGATAGTTGGATCAGTTTTGACAGTTGATAGAAAAACTCTTATTAAGTCAATAAGTGGATACATTCCATTAATTATAATTGGAGTTATTGGAGCATCTGCTGGAGGAGTACTTGTAGGACTTATCTTTGGAAAATCACCAATGGATATTATGATGAACTATGTACTTCCAATAATGGGTGGAGGAACTGGAGCAGGAGCTGTACCTATGTCACAAATGTGGGCTGCTCAAACTGGTAGACCTGCAGCAGAATGGTTTGGATTTGCTATCTCTATCCTAAGTATAGCTAATGTTTTTGCAATATTATGTGGTGCCTTACTTAAAAAGGTAGGGGAAGCTAAACCTAATTTAACTGGTAATGGAGAATTAATTATAGATAACTCAAAAGAAGCTATAAGAGATAAAGAAGTTGAGGTTAAACCTGAACTTACAGACACAACTGCTGCATTTATATTAACAGGAGTTTTATTTATAGTAGCTCATATCTTAGGTGATGTATGGTCAGCATTTGCAAAAAGTATTAATATTAAATTTGAATTACATCGTTTAGTATTTTTAATTCTTTTAACTATGTTCTTGAATATTGCTAATGTAGTTCCTGATAAAATTAAAGCTGGAGCAAAAAGAATGCAAACTTTCTTCTCTAAGCATACAATTTGGATACTAATGGCTGCTGTTGGATTTACAACAGATGTAAAAGAAATTATAGCTGCTGCTGCACCTTCTAATTTACTAATTGCTCTTGCAATAGTTTTAGGAGCAGTTGGACTTATTATGTTAGTTGCTAGAAAAATGAAATTCTACCCTGTTGAAGCTGCTATTACTGCTGGACTTTGTATGGCAAATAGAGGTGGAGCAGGAGATGTTGCAGTTCTAGGAGCTGCTGATAGAATGGATCTTATGTCATTTGCTCAAATATCTTCTCGTATAGGTGGAGCTATGATGCTAGTCCTAGGATCTTTAATGTTTAGTGCTTTTGCTTCGTAATATTAAAAAATAATCACAATTGTTACAGCTAGTAAAAATCTAGCTGTAATTCATTTCAAAGAAAATAACTTAATTTAGATTAGGAGGACAGGAATGAACAAAATTAAAATTATGGAAACATGCCTAAGAGATGGACATCAATCACTTATGGCAACACGTATGACAACAGCTGAAATGTTACCAATAATTGAAAAGTTGGACAGTGTTGGTTACCATTCATTAGAAATGTGGGGAGGAGCAACATTTGATGCTGCCCTAAGATTTTTAAATGAAGATCCTTGGGAAAGATTAAGAGAGATCAAAAAGAGAGTAAAAAACACTAAACTTCAAATGTTATTAAGAGGTCAAAATCTTTTAGGTTATCGTAATTATCCTGATGATATTGTTGAAAGATTCGTAAAAAAATCTATACAAAATGGTATTGATATAGTTCGTATATTCGATGCTTTAAATGATGTACGTAACTTAAAGACAGCTTGTGAAGCTACAAAAAAATATGGTGGGCATGCTCAACTTGCTATGAGTTACACTATAAGTCCTGTTCATACTATAGAATATTACAAAAATCTAGCTTTAGAAATGCAAGAAATAGGTGCAGACTCTATAGCTATAAAAGATATGTCTGGAATCTTATTACCAGAAGTTGCTTATGAATTAGTTAAAGCTTTAAAATCTGTTTTAAGAGTACCTGTTGAAGTTCATACTCATGCAACAGCAGGACTTGCAAGCATGACTTACCTTAGAGCTATAGAAGCTGGAGCAGACATAGTAGACACTGCTATATCTCCACTATCAGGAGGAACTTCTCAACCAGCTACAGAAAGTCTTGTTAGAACTTTACAAGGAACTGAAAGAGAAACAGGATTTGATTTAGATTTATTAAAAGAAATAGCAGAATATTTTAAACCTATAAGAGCTAAATATTTACAAGAAGGAATTTTAAATCCTCAAGCTCTTATGACTGAACCAAGCATAGTTGAGTATCAATTACCAGGAGGAATGTTATCTAACTTTCTATCTCAACTAAAAATGCAAAAAGCAGAACATAAATATGAAGACGTTTTAAGAGAAATCCCAAGAGTAAGAGCAGATTTAGGATATCCACCTCTAGTAACTCCTCTAAGCCAAATGGTTGGGACTCAAGCTATATTCAACATCTTAACTGGACAAAGATATAAATTAATACCAAACGAAATAAAGAACTATGTAAGAGGTCTTTATGGTAAGAGTCCAGTGCCTATAACAGATGAAATAAAGAATACTATTATAGGAGCAGAAGAAGTATTTACAGGAAGACCAGCTGATAAATTAGCTCCTGAATATGATAAAATGGTTGAAGAAACAAGAGATTTTGCAAGAAGTGAAGAAGATGTATTATCTTATGCTCTTTTCCCACAAGTTGCAAAAGATTTCTTAATAAAAAAATATGAAAATGAATAATAAAAATATTGCTACTTTGGCAACAAAAGCTCTATTATATGAGGTTAGTATAAGCCCAAAAGCAGGACTTGTTAGTCGTCTTAGTAATGGTTCGCATAAAGACATGAATTTTTATACATTTATTAATTCAAGTTTAGCCCTACATAACTATTTCTTGAATTGCTTTGATTACGGACAAGAGAATCTTTTTTCTTGTCCTAATTTTTTTAAGAACTTGAGAGAGCTTGGAAAAGTAGCAGAAAAAGAAATGTATGAAGCTACAAAGGGTATCAACACTCATAAGGGAACTATTTTTTCTATGGGAATTTTACTTGCTGTTTTAGGTGTACATTTAAAAGAAAATAAAGAAATTGACCTAAAAATTTTAAGTGAAAAGATAAAAGAAATGTGTAAGCCACTTTTAAATGAGTTGGAAGATGCAGATAGTATTTCTACCTATGGAGAAAAGGCGTACAAGGAATATCATTTGACAGGTGCAAGAGGACTTGCTATTTCTGGCTATGAAATAGTTTTGCTAGATGGTATCAATAAGTTAAAAAATTTTTGTAAGACTTTAGATTTTGAAACAGCTTGTATACTTCTATTGTTTTACTATATGTCTGTTTTAGATGACACAAATATAGTGAATAGAGCAAATATTGCAATACTTAAAGAAGTTCAAATCTTATCTAAAGAGCTTTTTGAAGAAAATAAAAAAAAAGAAGGAAATTAGACTTCCTTCCTCTTTTTATTAAAAACTTAACCAATCAAAATACATACTTCCAATCACATATATTGACAAAAGAAGCATCATTACACCCATAATTAAATGCATCAACTTGGTATTTTTATTCTTCATTTTTGCAATCTTTTCTACACTAGATTGTCCTGTTCCCACAAGCAAGGTAATAATCAACATTGGCAAAATAAAAATCAAATTGTACAAAACCAAATATCAAATCCCCAATCCTGCAATAGAAACGTTTTCTGACTTAAGTAGTCCTAGTACTACAAAATAAGGACCTGATGAGCATGGCAACAAAAATAAACT
>CALHVK010000101.1 GCA_938039195.1 uncultured Carnobacteriaceae bacterium | reverse complement strand
AGTTTTAACGTTTACTAAATTGTGATGCTTTACGAGCTTTTTTCAAGCCTGGTTTTTTACGTTCTTTCATACGTGGGTCACGTGTTAATAAGCCAGCAGCTTTTAACACTCCACGGAAGTCAGGGTCAACTGTTAATAATGCACGAGCGATTCCGTGACGGATAGCTCCTGATTGACCTGTGAATCCACCACCGTTAACGTTTACTAAAACATCGTATGAACCTAATGTTTCAGTTAAGTTTAAAGGTTGTTTGATTACTTCGTGTAAGTAAGCAAATGGGATGTATTCTTCGATTGATTTTTTGTTAATTGTAATGTTTCCTGTCCCTGGTACTAAGATAACACGGGCAGTTGAGTTTTTACGGCGTCCAGTGCCGCGGTATTGTGCTTGAGCCAATGCTTTTTCCTCCTTAGATTAGTGATTGGATGTCTACTACTGCTGGTTGTTGTGCAGCATGTGGATGTTCAGCTCCACCGTAAACATGTAATTTAGTAAATTGACGACGACCTAATGAGTTCTTAGGTAACATGCCTTTGATTGATAATTCAACTAATTTACGAGAGTTGTTAGCACGTAATTCACCAGCTGTACGAGCTGTCAATCCACCAGGGTGGTTTGAGTGGTGATAGTAAACTTTATCAGTTGCTTTTTTACCTGTTAAGGCAACTTTGTCAGCGTTGATGATGATTACGAAATCACCTGTATCAACGTTAGGTGTAAATGTTGGTTTGTTTTTTCCACGTAAAATGCTTGCTGCAACAGCTGAAAGACGTCCTAATGGCACATCAGTAGCGTCGATAACAACCCAGTTACGTTCTGTAGTGCTAGCTTTAGCCATGTATGTTGTACGCACGATTGTTTCCTCCAATTTCTTTCTTGGTATTCTTCACATTGAGTTTAACGGGGCTCAAATGTGGATCTATTATCTAGAAAATAAAATTATTTTGCTAATGCTTCTTTAGCTTTGTCTGCTAATACTGTGAAAGCAGCTGCATCGTTAACTGCTAAGTCAGCTAACATTTTGCGGTTCATTTCGATACCAGCTAATTTTAAGCCGTGCATTAATTTGCTGTAGCTTAATCCGTTTAAACGAGCTGCCGCATTGATACGTGCGATCCATAATTTACGGAAGTCACGTTTCTTTTGACGACGGTCACGGTAAGCATACATATATGATTTCATGACTGCTTGTTTAGCTGTTTTAAATAATTTTGATTTCGCTCCGTAGTAACCTTTTGCTAATTTTAAAACGCGGTTACGACGACGACGAGTAACTGTTCCACCTTTAACACGTGGCATAATTAATTCCTCCTTGGTCTATCAGTCTCTTGCGACTGGCTTGAAAATGTAATAGTTTGCGTGCTGAATTAACGCATTTGACTTAATTGTTGTTTAATACGTTTGATGTCAGTAGCGTGAACCATTGTTTGTTTACGCAAGTGACGACGTTGTTTTTTAGTTTTGCCATGGAAACGGTGGCTTGTGAAGGCTTGAGAACGTTTTAATCCTCCACCACCTGTACGTTTGAAACGTTTAGCTGAACCACGGTGTGTTTTTTGTTTTGGCATGAGACTTTCCTCCTGTTACTTTTTTACTTATCATTCTTAGGTGCTAACATCAAGAACATGCTTCGTCCGTCCATTTTAGCCTTTTGTTCAACTGTCGCGATTTCAGAAACTTGTTCTGCTAAACGCTCGAGAACTTTTTGACCAATCTCTTTATGAGTAATGGCACGACCTTTGAATCGAATGCTTGCTTTGACTTTATCGCCTTTTTCAAGGAACTTGATCGCCGCTTTTAACTTCGTATTAAAGTCGTTCTCATCAATTGTAGGGCTTAAACGCACTTCTTTGATATTGATGACTTTTTGGTTTTTGCGAGCTTCTCGTTCTTTTTTCTGTTGTTCAAAGCGATACTTACCATAATCCATGATTCTGGCAACTGGCGGTTTTGCGTTTGGCGAAACTAATACTAGATCAAGTCCAGCTTGTTCTGCTAAACGTAAAGCATCGTTTTTCGTTTGAACACCAATTTGTTCACCGTTATTGTCAATAACACGTAACTCACGAGCGCGAATTCCATCATTGACCATCATATCTTTTGCTATGATATTCACCTCCAAGAATTTTTGAGAGAAAAAAAGCAAAAAAGCAACGAAAGTATTAGAATACTCCCGCTGCCAATGTCTTTTTAAAACTTGAACATTTCCTATCAGCCCAAGGACCCTTGTCAACTTAGGCGAGAAGCGGGATGCTTCTGCTTGTTTTCTCAACTCCAATAGTCTACCAAATAATAGAGAATCTGTCAACACATATCCCTTTACAGGTGACTATTAATTTTTCCTTTTAGTAGAATACAGTATTCCCTCAAATTCGTCAACAAATCTACTCTTCTTTTCGTGTTTTTCTCTAGTTTGAGGAGTATAATATAGGTGAAAATTTGAGAAAGGAGGTGTACACTATGGGACTTCCAAATTTGCAACAGTATTCTCTCACAAAACACTTTAAACAACGAGCCCTCGAACGCTTTGGTATCCCCGAAGAGAAATGCTTAAAGTGGTTTCGAGTTCAGGCACAAACCATGGAGTTATGTGACAATCCGAATAACAAAGATCCACATCAACAACGATTTCAGAATGCAGATAACATTATCATGATTTGTAATACAGAAAACCTGACTGCTCGTACTTGTTTTTTAGCTTCGTCTTGTGACAGATTACTGTATGAACAATTTAAAATGGACCGTGAAATGCTGATTGCAACTTACCGTACAGAACTTGTCGGTAAAGAATCAGACGACATTTTACAGTCGCTTGAAACATTGCTTCGCATGACAAACGAAGCTCGGTTAAAGATGTCCGTCGTTTCAACCGAATGGATGAACGACTTTAATACTTCTCTTCGTCAGTTGCAGTCTAGTGTGGAGACAATGCAACACCATTTAAATTTGTTCAATTAGGCTAATAAACTCTACTCTTTATTATTCTAATTAAGCAAAACGGGTGAGCCGATATCGACTCACCCTATTTAATTTAATTTGATTTCTCAGAATCCTTACGGATTTTATAATAGCTGTAATAGGAGACCGGGTCGAGCCTATTGTCTCTCCCCTTTAATGCTCAAAGCGGACGTAAGAATTTCATTCTAACGTCCGCTAATTCGCATTTAATCTTTTTCCTATTACAGCTATTATAAAATCCGTTGATTCTTCGAAATCAATCCATTTCGTAAGTGCGTCAAACTCTGCTGTTTAAAGTGACTATTAGTTTTCTATTTTGAATATTCCTCAAACCAGTCTGTAATAGCTTTTAGACGTGCTTGACGAAGGTTTGGTAATCCTTGGCGAGATAATCCATGACTAGACTGAGGGAATAGAATCATTTTTGTTGGCACGTTGTTTTTACGCATGGCCATATACATTTGCTCCCCTTGTTCTTGTGGGCAACGTAAGTCACTTTGTCCGTGTAAGACCAGTAATGGCGTCTTCGCATTTTTCGCATGAGCCACTGGTGACATTTCCCATAAGCGTTGTGGGTTATTGATATCATCCAGCAATTGTTTTTCCACGAAAAATGGGCCGATGTCGCTTGTGCCGTAGAAGCTAATCCAGTTGCTGATAGAACGTTGTGTAACGGCAGCACGGAAGCGGTCGGTATGCGTTACGATCCAGTTTGTCATGAATCCACCGTAGCTTCCTCCTGCAACGTATAATTGGTCCGCATCGACTTCAGGGTGTGTTTCTAAAATATAGTCTACTCCCATCATTAAGTCGTCAAAATCGTGGTTCCCATAGTCGCCAAGAATACTCTTCACGAAGTCTTGTCCGTAAGTGTTACTTCCGCGTGGGTTAATCATAATGACACCGTAGCCTTTTGCCGCGAGTGCTTGCATTTCATGGAAGAAGCTTTCGCCGTAAGCCACTTGTGGTCCACCGTGAACATAGAGAATCGCCGCATGTTTGTCCGATTTTTCGACTGGTGGCATGTACCAACCGTGGATATCCCAGTTGTCGTATCCTTTATAAGTGAAGCGTTCAGGCGTTGTAACGATATGCTCTTTTAAGTACGCTTCGTTTGGATTGTAAAGGTCTGTAATGGCACCTGTTGTTAAGTTTAAGCGTGCAAGTACGCTTGGTACAGTTGTGGTTGAGTACGTGATGAATAGCTCGTCTTCAGAAATGATTGTCGCTCCTGTTAGGTGTACGCGTTCATCGAAGATTTTTTCAACTCGTCCGTCTACATACAAACGGTAAAGAACGGTTCTGCCCTCAACGCTTGCGCAGGCTAAGAAGCTTTCTTCGTCAAACCATTGTGGCTCAACTCCTGTCACGGCTTGTTGGAAATCCGCCACGAGCCAGTCGCCCCATTCCACATCGAGATCTGAGGTTAAGTTCAAAATATGCCCTTCCGAAGTTGGAGTGCTATCGAAGTTCACAATTAAGTCTGCTTGTGTCACGAATCCGTGCTCTCCTGAACTATATTGTAAGACTGCTCCGTCTTTTGCATCTAGGACATAACGATAAGATTCGTCTGTTCCAGCTTCAAGAATCGGATGAATGTCGCCTGTAGTCACATCCACGTAGCATGCTTCTGCACTATCTAATGTCCAGCGAACGTTTGATAAATCGCGGTCCACTACAAGTGTTGTTCCATGATGCAATACATCGCGGAGACTAATGGATTCTTTTGATTCGAACAGTGTTGAACTTTCTTTTGTAACGATATCCACTTTTTTGATTTGAGTGACTTCGTCGTTTGGTAAGAAGGTTCCTCCGTCAAAACGATACGTTGTTTTTTCCACAACGATTGGTTGAGGGAATTCTTCTTTCTTCTCTTCTTCCTCTGGTTTTGTAGTTTGGAAGACAATCGACTCACTATCTTTTGCCCAAACATAGCTAGACACGCCTTTTTTCTCTTCTGTTAAGGCGATGGCTTTCCCACCATGGACCGATTGGATTTTTAGTTGTGGAGTCTTTTCTTCTCCTACATTGCTAATAAAGCTAATCCATTTTCCATCTGGAGAGACTTTCAGCGATGAATTCACTGTCCCTTCGTCTCCATACGCCACGTTGCCATCAGCGGTGTACTTATAGATGGCTGTCTCGTACGTATTTTTCTTTTCATTCATTTTTGTTTCTGTAAAAAAGAAAGCATCTCCTGCCACAACAGGTTGCCCTACATTTTTCAACTCGAATAAATCTTTTTGTTCGATTTTCTTCATTCAAATCACTCCTTTTCAGTGTGTACCTTTCTAGTCTACTCTCATAATGAAAGTTTTGCAACGTCAAAAAAAGCGTGACACTAGGAATTCTAGTCTCACGCTTTGTGTTTGTTATCGATTATGCTTCCTGTTCTTCTTTTTTATGAAAAGTCGCAACAAGGCCTAACGAAGCTAAAATGCTAAGTGCAGCAGCATTGAAGATAGCAAACTCATCTGTTGTACCAGTATTTGGTAATTCTGTTTGAGTTGTTTTTTCAACAGCTGGTGCTACAACCGTTTGCTTGGGAGCTTCTGGTTCTGTCACTGCTGGCTTTTCAGGTGTTGCTGGTTTTTCAGGAACTGTTGGATTAGAAGGTTCTTCAGGCTTCGTCGGTTCCTCTGGTTTAACAGGTTCTACTGGAGCTGGAGCCGGCGTCACTGTTGCAACATAGTTTGCTTTTACAACTGTACCG
>CALHVK010000100.1 GCA_938039195.1 uncultured Carnobacteriaceae bacterium | reverse complement strand
CGAATGGCTTTTGCAATTTGAGAAGCAGAAGCGGTTTTTAAAATATAGCTCTTCGCTCCTGCATTGATGGCAGGAAAGACTTTTTCATCATCAATAAAGCTTGTTAGGATGATAATTTTGGCTTGCGGCCATTTTTCAAGAATTTCTTTTGTCGCTTCAATCCCATCCATCTCTGGCATCACAAGGTCCATTAGAATGATATCTGGTTTTAATTCAAGTGCTTTCTCAACACCTTCACGACCATTCTTTGCTTCATCAATCACTTCGATATCATCTTGCATCGATAGATAAGAAGACACCCCAAGTCGTACCATCTCATGATCGTCTACTAGTAATACATGTATCATTATTCACCCTCCATGAACCGACCAAGCGGAATTTTAATTTCAATTGTCGTCCCTTGATTTGGGAAGCTGACAATTTTCACTTGTCCACCGAGCCCTTGCACTCTTTCTTTCATATTATTAATTCCATAGCTTCCTGGAAGAATTTCCTCTGTATTAAATCCAACTCCATTATCTTCTATTTTAAAGAGAACATTGGAGTCCGTTTGTCGTAAGTACACTTCTAATGTAGTTGCGTGCGAATGACGCAATGTATTGGATAGAAGTTCTTGAGCGATTCTAAAGAGATGATCTTCGACCCCTTCTGGTAGTTGGACGTCTTCGATATCCCAATGAATCTTCATCTGTACTTTCGTTTGTAATTCGACTAGTAATCCTTCAATACCCGCTTTCAATGATTTATTTTCCAGTGAAATCGGTCTTAAGTGTAGAAGCAATGCTCTCATCTCCGCTTGCGCTTGTGAGAGTACATGTTCAATCATCTTCAGTTGCTTTTGTTCTTTCTCATCAAACTTGTCTGCACGTTCATTTAACGCAGAAATCATCATCATTGCTGCAAACAACTGTTGGCTTACAGAATCATGTAATTCACGAGCGATACGGCGTCTTTCTTGTTCAATGACTTGCTCTTTCGTTTCAGTCCCTACAAACTGTGGTTTACTTCCTAATTGTTGCAATTCGAGCGATACGTTTTCTAAGCGCTCAGAAATGGCCGCTGTCTGCTCATAAAAGACATTTAAATCTACGACAGTTGCTTCATTAATCCAGTTTGGTTTGTCTTCTTCTTTTACCAATGAATACTTTGCTTTTTGAATCATGAGTAATTGCTCACTCATTTTCCGCTCTGCTTGACGATTCAAAATAAGCACTGCACTAGCTGTAATCAACCCGAGCAATACGATTACTAATAAATACAACGTAATCGTCCCAAGAATCTCTTGAATACTCAGTGTCTCTACTAGTTCATAGCGAATCCATTTTCGGAATAGGAATAGGAAAATAGTACTAATAAAGCTATACACTGCTGAATAGAGCATCCAGCTTTTAAAGAGGCGTTGCTTCATGCTTCAATCACCTCAACCTTCCCAGCGACGATGGTTGTATAAATCTTAACCCGTTTCGTACTGCGATTATAGCCTGCACTATACAGTTGAATCGATTCATTACTTAGTGTGTAGGTTTGATTCTCAAATTCAACTTGTCCACCGAATCCATGATGATGAATCATCACTCCTACACCATATGGAACAAGAATTCGAACACGACCAAATCCTTTTCGAATCACAATTACATTTTCTTTAGCAGGAAGAATGGTATTCCCTAAATCGATAATCGTATCTCCTGCAAATTGTCCTGCATTAATGTCATTCCATTCGTATGGCTCGTCTCCGACAACTTGAGTCCCAATCCAGTCATAACGGTGAATGGAGCCAGGTTCTGGCGTATCTTCACGTGAATCTACAAAAATATATTCTTGTTTGTCTCTCTTTGAAAATAGCCCCGAAATAGAAGAAACTGAGAAATCATTTTTATCAAATAGGAGTATTAGCAATGCTCCAATCATTCCAAGCCAAATTCCAGAAGTCGAAAGTAATGGTAAGAGCATCAATAATCCACCAAAACAAATTCCACTATTTCTTATAAATTTAACGCGTTTAAACATAATAAAGCTAGAGAGAGTAATCGCGACACCAATCGCAAAGAAGATGAATAGGCCTATTCTAGATGTAATCTCTAAAGCAGATACAATAGTCCCGATTAATAAAGCAATTAGTATTAGTTTAAATTTTCTCATCTTCTCACCTCCATTACAGGTATTAGTATACCATCTTCTCACGTTCAATCCTATCATGAATTAAAAACTCGTCCATCAGACTTAAGGATGAAATCCAACAAAAAAGAGCTAGGACACCTCCTAGCTCTTCTTCGTTTCAAATGAATCGATTACGCAGATTGAATATCAATAATTCTGATTTTCATTTCTCCGCCTGGTGTTGGAATCACCACTTCTTCATTTAATTTTTTACCAATAATTCCTTTGGCAATTGGAGAGTCATTTGAAATTTTACCTTCAACTGGGTTTGCTTCTGCACTACCCACGATTGTGTAAGTTTCTTCGTCTCCATCTGGTAATTCGATAAACGTAATTTTTCTTCCTAGTGAAACAACATCTTTTTCTACATTGTTATCATCGATGATTTCCGCAAAACGAATCATTTTTTCTAACGTTGAAATACGTCCTTCTACGAATGCTTGCTCGTCTTTAGCTGATTCATATTCAGAGTTTTCAGATAAGTCACCGTAACTACGAGCAATTTTGATACGCTCTACGATTTCTTTACGTTTAACGACTTTTAATTCTTCTAATTCTGCTTCAAGTTTTGCTTTCCCTTCAAGCGTCATTGGAAATACTTTTTCAGTCATACGATTCTCCCCTATATCGTTTTTTTAGATTATCTCAATCTACAATGCTAAAACTTTAACATTTTATAACTCAGATTGCAAGTCCTAATAAAAAAATTTAATACATTTTCTAAAATTTAGAGACTAAAAAAGCCCCTAGGATCGGTTTCCTAAGGGCATTCTCTTTAACTAATTTTTGTTAAAATCGAAGCTATTTTTGTAGTCATTAAGTCAATCGCCACTCTATTTGAACCACCTTCTGGGATAATAATATCCGCAAATTTTTTCGTTGGTTCAATAAATTGGTGATGCATTGGTTTTACAACGGACATGTATTGGTGAATGATCGAATCGAGTGTTCTTCCACGCTCTACCATGTCTCGTTTAATCCGACGAATGATACGAATATCATCATCTGTATCCACATATACTTTAATATCCATCAAATCACGCAAGCGTTTATCTTCTAGGATTAAGATTCCTTCAATTAGAATTACATCTTTTGGTTCTTGATGAATGGTTTTGTCACTTCTCGTATGTTTTTCATAATCATAAACCGGTTCTTCAATCGATTCAAAATTAATTAATTTATTCATATGTTCAATTAATAAATCTGTATCGAATGCAAATGGATGGTCATAGTTCGTTTTTAAACGTTCTTCAAACGGCATATGACTTTGATCTTTATAATAGTAATCTTGATCAATTTTACAAATCGTTAAATCAGGAAAATTCTCCAAAATTTTACGACTCACACTTGTTTTTCCACTTCCTGAACCACCAGTAACACCGATGACAATTGGCTTTTTCTTTTCCATGACCTACTCCTTACTATCAATATACTTAGCTTTTAACTCTAAATGTTCCTCATACGTCTTTGCATAATAGATTTCTTTTGTATGAATATCTGCAAGGAAGTATAAGTAGTCTGTATTCGCTGGTTCTAACGCTGCTACGATAGCATCCTCACTTGGACTATTATATGGTCCAGGCCCAACGCCATAGTTTAGATATAAGTTATATGGAGAATCTACTTCTAAGTCAGTTAAAGAAAGAGATTCTTTATGTTCGCCTAAAGCGTACTGAACTGACACGTCTGTTTGAAGCTTCATATTCTCTTTAATACGGTTATGGAATACACTAGAAATCTTTTTACGATCTTCTAATTTCGTTCCTTCTTTTTCAATTAAAGAAGCAAGTGCCATAGTTTCTTGTAATGTATAGTCGCTTTCTAAAATCTTGTCGTAATACTTCGACATAACTTCATCTGTTTTAGCGACCATTTCAGTAATCAACATTTGAAGTGTTTTTGAATCATTCATATCATAAGTTGCTGGAAATAAATATCCTTCTAAGACATATTTGACTTGGTATCCATTATAGGATTGTGTTAACAACTTAGGAAACTTCTGAACTAAATAACGAAGGAAATCTTCGTCTTGAACTTTTGCCATGAAATCTTCAGCAGAATATTTTGTTGATTTTTCAACTTCTTTAGCGATATCCGTTAATTGTTCTCCTTCACGGATTAGAACTTTTGTGGCATTTTGATCTTTATCTTTACCAGCACCTGAAAGTTCTGCGATAATTTCATCTAAAGTCATGCTCTTAGAAACGTGGTATAATCCTGATTTAAATCCAGAAACGTTTTTAAATTTCAAATAGAAATTAAAAAGCTTCGAATTACGGATAATGCCTTCTTTTTCAAGCGCTTTTGATACTTCTTTGACAGAGGCTCCTTGTTCAATTTCAAAAGATACAAGTTCTGTTTGTGCAGTATCAACAGGTTGTGTTTCACTCTTAATGTAATTCCAAGTGAAGAATCCACCAATAATAACAATTAGTAAAAGTGCAATCATAAAGTATTTCATTATCTTTTTGATAATGGACGTTTCCTTCTTACGAATATCACGTTTCGTATCCGTATCAGAAATTAAGGAATGTTTTTTATGTTCTTCTTGAGACATTGTTTTCCCCCTTAAATTGGTATCAAACGATAACCATAGTTGTAGTCATTATACATCATTCTTATTGAAAAATGAAGAAAGTCTATCTAAAAAGCCCTTATTATAAGCAAAAAAAGAGCTTGAGTTCTCCCCCAAGCTCCTTATTTTCTTATAAATCTTCTTCAGCTAAGAATGTGTTTAATACTTCTTCAATCATATCCCATTCAGCTTCTGTTTCGATTGGGTTTAATTGACCTTCAGTACCATCTTCAGCTTCTACATATGAGAATGCTTGTAATTCTACTTCTTCACCTTCAGGAATTCCTGCTGGGTAGCATAATACATATGATTTATTGTAATCTTCTGATTCAAAAGTAAATAATACTTCGTGTAAAATCTCATTTCCTTCTTCATCAACGATTGTAATATGTTCGTGCCCTTCGTGGCCTTCTAAGTGATCATGTTCATGATCGTGTTCGTGGTGATTATGTTCTGTCATTTTCTTTCCTCTTTCTTTTATTATTGATTTCCATTTAAATCTAAATAGTTTTGCAAAATCATGACTGCTGCAAGCATATCAATGACTTGTTTGCGTTTCTTTCTTGAAACATTACCCTCTTCAACAAGCATGCGTTCTGCCTGCATCGTTGTCAGTCTCTCATCATGAAAGACAATGGGGATTTGGAGTCGTTTTTCTAGGCTTGCACCATAACGACGGGACGCCTCAACACGTGGTCCTTCCGTATTATTCATATTTTTTGGAAGACCGATGACGATTTTCTCAACACCGTATTCTTCTACTAACTCGACAACACGTTTGAACCCAAATTCTGAAGCATTCTCATTAATCGGAATCGTTTCAACCCCTTGAGCAGTCCATCCCATTAAATCACTAACGGCAACGCCCACAGTTTTACTTCCGACATCTAATCCCATTAATCTCATACTAGGCATCTCTTCCTGTAGAGCGGATATAATGTCTAATGAGTTCTTCCAAAATCTCATCTCTTTCGTGGCGACGAATTAGGTTACGTGCATCACGATGTCTTGGAATATAGGCTGGGTCTCCAGATAACAAATATCCTACGATTTGATTAATCGAACTATATCCCTTCTCATTCAACGCATCATAAACGATGGTTAATGTTTCTTGAACGGTTTTTTCGTCCTTTTCATTAAATTTAAATAGGACTGTTTCATCTATTGAACTCATAGCGACACCTCATTTCAATATATATACTTATTCTACAAGATTTTAGGTAAAACTACAATCGATACTTACCGATTCTTAATATTTAGAAAGCCTTTCCTTTGCTTATATAACAAAAACCTTCCTTAAAACTCACTCAGGAGCCTAAGAAAGGTTTCATGATTTTCATCATTATTTAGCTAAATATTCTTTTAGCAATTCGAATGCTTGTGGAATACCTGCAGGGTTCTTACCACCCGCTTGAGCCATATCAGGACGGCCTCCGCCTCCACCTTGGATGGCTGGAGCAATCGCCTTAATGATATCGCCTGCTTTTAACCCTTTTGCATTTGCATCTTTAGATACGGCTACTAAAAGATTTGCTTTATCTTGTGAAGATGTCCCTACTACAAAGATATCGCTGGCACCTTTTTGTCTCCATGTATCTGCTAATTGACGTAATTCATCCATCTCTTTATTTTCAAGAGCTACAGTGATGAATGAAGTTCCGTTTACTTCTTCTACGTTATTGAAGACATCTGCTACTTCAGATTTCATGATTTTAGCTTTTAGTTTCGCAATTTCACCATTTGCTTCTTTCAATTCTTGGCCTAAAGTCGCAACGCGTTCCACAACTGTATCTAATTGAATGGCTTTGACTTCACCAGCAACTTGTTTTAATAAGTTTTCGTGATGGCTTAATAAGTCAAATGCTTCTTTACTTGTAACAGCCTCGATACGACGAACACCAGCACCGATACCTGATTCAGAAACAATCTTGAATAATCCGATTTCTTGCGTGTTCATTACATGGATACCACCACAAAGTTCGATTGACCAGTCCCCAATGTTCACCATACGAACTAAGTTGCCGTATTTCTCACCAAAGAGTGCCATTGCCCCACGGCTCTTGGCATCTTCTAGTGTTGTTTCAACAGTCACTACTTCTAGACCAGCCCAGATTTTCTCATTAACGATGCGTTCCATTTCAGCTAATTCTTCGGCAGTTACTTGTCCAAAGTGACTGAAGTCGAAACGTAATGTTGTTGGTGTTACAAGAGAACCTGCTTGGTTTGCATGAGTTCCTAGAACATCTTTCAACGCTTGGTGTAATAAGTGAGTCGCTGTGTGGTTTTTAATGATTTTCGCACGTTCAGCGGCATCTACAACTAATGTGTATGTTGCATTCACTTGTAAGTCCGCTAATACTTCAACCGTGTGTAATGGTTGTCCGTTAGGAGCTTTCTTCACTTGTAACACATTCGCTACAACCGTACCGTTTGCATCTTGGATTGTACCGTGGTCTGCTAATTGTCCACCCATTTCAGCATAGAATGGTGTACGGTCAAACACTAATTGAGCATGAGCATCTTTATGTGCAGATTCAACTAATTCATCATCGACAACGATGGCTTTTAATACACCTTCTTCTGTTGTTGAAGCATATCCAACGAATTCACTTTCTACAGTGATATCACGTAAAACTGCAGATTGTACGTTCATGGATGTTTCAGTATTACGAGCAGCACGTGCACGATCTTTTTGAGCTTGCATTTCTGCTTGGAATCCTTCTTCATCAACAGTGAAACCATTGTCGCTTGCGTATTCTAATGTTAATTCATAAGGGAATCCGTAAGTGTCATAAAGTTTAAATGCATTTTCTCCAGAAAGTGTTGTTTCGTTTGCAGCCTTCATGTCTGCAAAAATAGTTTCTAAGATGGCTAAACCATCGTGAATTGTTTCTTGGAAACGATCCTCTTCGTTTGCAATCACTTTTTGGATGAATTCCATGTTTTCAGTCACTTCTGGATAGTAGCTATGCATAATTTGCGCTACTGTTGGAACTAATTTTGTTAAGAATGAACCTTGAATTCCTAAACGTTGTCCGTGCATTACAGAACGACGGATTAAACGACGGATGATATATCCACGACCTTCGTTTGAAGGAAGCGCGCCATCCCCAATCGCAAAGCTTACCGCACGAATGTGGTCAGCAATGACTTTAAATGAAACGTCTAATTCTTTAGAGTCATTGTATTTCTTACCTGCACTTAAGCCTTCTAATTGCTTAATAATTGGCATAAATAAGTCTGTTTCAAAGTTTGTTGGTGTATCTTGAATGACAGATACCACACGTTCTAGACCCATCCCCGTATCGACGTTTTTATGTGGTAATGGTGGATACGTTCCATCTGGCATATGGTTGAATTGAGAGAATACTAAGTTCCAAATTTCTAAGTAACGTTCATTTTCTCCACCAGGATAGTTTTCTGGATCATCTTCTGCTAAGTTATTATATTTTTCGCCACGGTCGTAGAAAATCTCTGTATCTGGACCACATGGACCTGCACCGATATCCCAGAAGTTATCTTCTACTGGAATGATATGATCTTCTGGAAGACCCACTTTATCCATCCATAATGTTTTTGTTTCAGGATCTTTTGGATAGTAAGTAACATATAGACGGTCTGGATCGAGTCCTAACCATTTTTCGCTTGTTAGGAATTCCCATGCCCATGGAATCACTTCTTCTTTGAAATAGTCCCCGATTGAGAAGTTCCCCATCATTTCGAATAAGGTATGGTGACGAGCTGTGTGCCCTACGTTTTCGATATCGTTTGTACGAATACTCTTTTGAGCATTTGTAATACGTGGAACTTCTGGTGTTTCAGTTCCATCGAAGTATTTCTTAAGAGTAGCAACCCCTGAGTTAATCCATAATAATGTTGGATCGTTTACAGGAATTAAGCTAGCACTTGGATGCACCTTATGTCCTTTTTCTTGGAAGAAATCAAGGTACATTTGACGAATTTCGCTACTTGATAATTTTTTCATCTTCATTCTCCTTCTTTTTGTAAATAAAAAAACTGCCCCATTGCTGCAAGGGCGTCCTACCGCGGTACCACCTTGCTTACAATGAAACAGCTGTTCATTCATCTCTAATTCCGATAACGCTGGAAGGGCGTTTGTATTTCTACAAAGTTTTCAATCGGGAGCACGATTTTGATGGCTATTTTCACCAGACAAGCCTCTCTA
>CALHVK010000099.1 GCA_938039195.1 uncultured Carnobacteriaceae bacterium | reverse complement strand
ATCGTGATAATCGTATCGCTTAAGTACTGTGCATTCTTTCCTGTGAGGTATTGATCCATTTGACGACGAATCTCTTGCTCTGTCTTTTGAATCCCCACACGAATGCCATGTAAAGTTGGAGACGCGCTATCTAACACATACCCGTCTTCACGAATAGAGGCTTCTAGTTCATGCGTCACTTCTGGGATACTTTCGAGTTTCTCGACAAGACGCGGAACGCGCTTCAATGCGATTTCCTCTTCTTCGACTTTTTCAAAGAAACGCTCCACCTCATGCGTTGTCGCGAGCACTCGTAAAATATCACTTAATTCACGTCCATTAAGCCCTGCTTCTAATTCCAGACGTTTTAGGGCAAAACTAATATCTTTCAACCTTGGAATTGGAATCCCTTGTTTTAACCGTAAGAGCTCCACTCCATCTGTTGTTTCTTCAATCTTATTTTGAATGGCCTTTGCTTCGACTTCGATTGGAAGTTCCTTAATCATTTGCTTCCCTTTTTCGGAAGTCGCATATTCGGCTAGTTGTGTTCTAATTTTTGAAAATTCTAAAACCTTTTCGATTTTCGAATTCATAACAGTCCTTCTTTCTTAAAAAACGTGGAACAAGTTTGTTCCACGCTTCGAGGTTTTATTTAGGTAATAACCAACTTGAAACGATTTGCGTCACAATTGGTGTTTTTGTGATGATGAAGTTTGGCAATCCGCTTTCAACAATCTTTTGTGCTGGCGCCATTGGAATCATCGCCACTGCGTATAATACAAAGTAAATGAATAAGTAATTCATCAAGAATCCAAGTGCAGCTCCGCCAATGGTATTGAATTGTTTCAATAACGGTAAGAATGTTAATTCACTAGCAACATATCCTAAGAAACGAACCACTAACCATCCAATAATCATAATGATTAAAAATGCTATCAAATTATAAAATGATTGGTCCAGTGACATCGCTTGTGCTTCTGTGAAAATCGCTAAGTGATTTCCTGGAATGTAAGATGGATATGGAATGTACACGGATAAGAACTTCGCCAATCCTTTATAGGTTACCATCGCTACGAGGAATGTGATGAAGTATCCTGCGATATACACGAGTTCTAAAGTTAACCCTCGGCGCATCCCGGTATACACACCGACTAATAAATAAAATAAAATAATTAATGTTACCATTGAAACCTACCTTCTCAACAAATCTTGTTGTAATTCAAATTGTTTTTCTAATTCTTGTTTTCTAGTTGCATCAATCGAAGGGCGTTTATGTTGAATGGTGCGCAATTCTTTTTCTAATTGCTCCACACGTTTCTTTAACGCGACCACTTCTTCTTGCTTTTCAAATTGATTCGAGATGGCATTGATGGCTGCAAGAAGCGCCACTTCTTCCGTCGACAATTTGTCAGATACTCGAGTGATTTGATCTAATTGTTCTTGTAAGACACGCACAATACTTTGCATTTCTTGTTGCGACTTACGACCAATAATCGTATAAGATTTCCCTGAAATCGTTGCTTTTACTCTTGTTTTTGGTTGATTCACAAAAGACCCTCTCACTTTCTCCATAATATCACCTTATTTTACCATTTTTCATTTAAAAATACACTAAAAATCCACTTTTTTAGAGAGTGGACGGATGAATTTTGTCGTGGTATGCTAAAAAGAAAAGGGGGAACGACATGAATTCATTAACTTTAATTTTATCACCTGAGCAAATTGCAACACTAGGAGCAAACTATGCTTCCTACACACAATCTCCTCCACCACACGCAACATTGCGTCTAAAGGTCGACGGTTTATCGATTACAGCCTATAAATCTGGCAAGGTTCTCTTTCAAGGAAAAGGTATCGAAGACTTTATCCAAAAGAACCAACTCGAACAATCGATGGACGCAACTGCAAAGAAAGCCCTTGAAGAATCTACTCTTCCAGAAGGTTTTGCGACTTGGAGCGTTATTGGAAGCGATGAAGTCGGAAACGGCGCTTACTTTGGACCACTGACGGTTGCGGCAGCTTTTGTTTCAAAAGAAAACATCCAAGCGTTAAAATCGATGGGCGTTCGCGACTCTAAAGACATGACGGACGACCAAATTAAGGCCCTCGTTCCAAAAATCAAAGAAACTGTGCCATATAAGTTATTAACGCTTTGGCCAGAGAAATATAACGAAGTCCAACAAGTGAAAAATCTAAACGAGATGAAGGCGTTGCTTCATAACCAAGCTCTTCGTCTTCTAACCGAGAAACTTTCTCCTGAAGTTCCAGAAGCGTACTTAATCGACCAATTCTGTAAACCAGACTTGTATTACCGTTATCTCAAAGGCCAAGACCTTGTCGATAAGAAGAAAACATACTTTATTACAAAAGGCGAAAGTCACCATATCGCAGTTGCGGCTGCTTCTATGATTGCCAGATGTGCTTTTCTTGATGGCCTTGATTCACTAAGCGCCGAATATGGATATGAACTCCCAAGCGGTGCAGGCGCCAACGTCGATAAAGCAGCAGCCACTATTTTAAAACACGGCGGCATGGAACTCCTTGGTAAAGTAGCCAAACTCCACTTCGCCAATACTGATAAAGCTAAGAAACTAATTTAACCTTCCATCTCCAAATGAGGTTGAATAGGCTCCTCTTAGATTCCTAAAAACACTCCTACTTGATAGGAACCAATTCTTTTGTGCTCAAAATGATTACGGAGAATCTTGTGGATTTTATTGTAGCAGTAACGTGAAAAAGCATTAAAACGAATTAACGGGCGTAGGAATTTATTCCGTACGCCCGTTTTGAGGCTTTAAAGGCGCAAGACCAAGGCTTGCGCCGGTGCAACGTTACAGCTACAATAAACAAATCCGCAAGGATTCGAAGTAATCATATATCTGAGCACAAATAAAAACCTAACACATAAACAACAAACACCTTCCTATCAAGTAGGAAGGTGTTTTTGGTTAATCTTTCATAATGCGCTTGATAATCTGCGACACGCCTATCCAACCGAATGCGATAATCAAAAGAATGATCGCCCATCCATGTCTTAACTCCATAAACGGAATCTGCACATTCATCCCAAAGAATCCCGTCACAATATCCGGAATCGTCATTAAAATCGAGATGACCGTTAAGAATTTCATCGTGTCGTTCAAGTTATTATTCAATACATTGTTATACGTGCTCGCAATTTGATGCAAGATTTGAAGATGTAATTCTGTCATCGCTACTAATTGATTGGCTTCGATGATATTATCTTCCAACTGCTCTCTTTCAGAATCATCGAGTGTCTTGAAGGCTTGTTGCGTCTTCAATTGCTCTAGTACAACCGCATTTTGCTTCGTCGCCGAAACTAAATACATCCCCTCAATCTCCAAGTCAGATAACCGGAATAAATTATCCTTTGTGGTTTTCTTTCTGAGTAATTGACTAATTTTTTGCTGTTCTTTATTTAGTTTTTCAATAACAGGAAAGTAGTTTTCCGAAATCGCAAATAAACTATGTAATAAGAAATTAAATACGCTCCAATGCATATTCTCTTCCAGTTCTTCGCGAATTTGATCAATAATATATTCATTGAGACCATTGGAAATCGTGACAATTTGGTTTTGTCTCACGATAAACGTCAACGGAATCGTATCGTAGTGATTCTCTTCTCGTGATAAGTTGAGGACATTATAAATGACAACGAGCGTCTTAGTGCGGCGATTATACTCCATATGCGCACGTTCATTTTTATCCAGTGCGTATTCAATCATCTCATCATCAATTTCATAAGTATCGTAAATCGCTGAGTATTCACTGATTAAATCTGAATTGATGTTAATCCATGTATTGTTTTCGCCAAAGTGCATTAAGCCCATTTATACTCCTCCTTCAACTAGAATGCTGTATTAGTATACCACAAATACAGATAAAGCACCTATTCCTAGCAACAAAAACACGTAAACCTTCAATGAAAAGATTTACGTGTTTAAAAGTTCTATTGTTCAACAGTTGTCGTTTCTTCAGTAGTAGCAGCTTCAGTTGTTGCCGTTGTTTCTTCTGTTGTCTCTACAGAAGCGGTCGTACTTTCTGTCGTTTCAGTCGTTTCGCTTTGTGTCGTTGTAGTCTCTTCGGCTGGTTTTTCCTCTGAAGGTTTCACCTCTAGGATAGAGCTCTTTGGAGTACTATTATCTTTATCCGCTTCATCCAGCGCCATTTCAGCGAAGTCTTTTGCCTCTTGGAAAATACTTTGTTCTTCTTCAGAAGCCGGCGTTAAAATCTCTTTCAAATTCTTTCCGATTGTCGCATCAACTTTTCCATCGAATTTGGCGTGAGATTCTTTAATCGCTAATTTCGCACGATAAGACTCGATAATGAGCGATTCAACAGGAGTTGTCGCAAAGTTCAATCGTGAACCCATGTAACGCTTAATTAAGCTTGCCACTTCTTCACGAAGCGATGCAGGTAACTCTTGGTCTAAAACGTGTTGTGTTAAGAAGTATAAGTAACGCATTCCTTCAATACTAATACGGTCGTTTGCATCTCGCAACGCTTGTACCAATGCACGAATCGCATTCACTTGTTCCTCTTTATTAGATTCACGCGCTTTTGAAGCTAAGTCTTTCAATTCATCAGCCGTCACACCGTAGTCTTGTAAGTTCAACTCACCAACCATACGAACCGTTTCTTCGTGGGTCGCGTTCATCTTTTGTTCTTCAGGACTTACTTCTTCAGTAGCTACAGTCTCGTGGTTAATCGTTTGCGCCTCGAATCGTTCTAATCCTTTGATGAACCCTTCCGTTGAGTTCCCTTTTAATTGCACTAGTCCTTTATATTCGTTCAAGGCTACTAAAATACGGTTCAACGTCACTGGATCATCTTTATATTTTTCACTGGCATGCGCTTTGACTTCATCAATTTTGGCAAAAACAGTATCCACATTCACATCTCCTGCCACAAATGGAGGCACGATGACTGGAAGTTTGTTTTTCTCATAGGCTTCGATACCGTCTTTGTTGACGATATTCATTGAGTGACTATGGTCGCCGTGCGGAATATCGAATCGTCCATTCACAATACGAATCGCCGTACGAGAAATCCCCATACGTCTTGCGATTAAATCAATCTCCTGAGAAAGTCGCACTTCTGCAGGAATTGATGGGTCAGAATTTGGCACTTCAAAACGTTTCAACGGAATAACCCAAGGATGAATATGGTTCTTATCTTGCCCTTGTTCCATGTTTTGGAAGGCAAATACTTTTCCGACATACTCACCTTTGTCGTTTGTTACAGATTCGAACTTAATCGTATCTCGTTCTACACCGTAAGCATAGACGATGTAGTCTAAATATTTTTGGATCTCTGGCGATTGCAATGTCCACTCCTCAGCTTGCGGTGTCGCAATATCTGTTGCAGGAGGTGTTACAGGTTGTGTGCTTGCCGTACTTGGTCTTGTTGGTGAAACAGAACCAATTGTACTAGCCACTCCTGTGTGGTTACCACCAGTCGACGGTCTTGAAGTTGGTTCATCGTCAAATGTATAAGAAGCACTACCGTCTCCACAGTCTAATACATCGTGGAAATGGTCTCCATGTGGGATGCGTAATAATTTACATGTTCTCTTCCTGCCATTTTCATCTTCTCTGGTCACCGTTTGTGCATTTGCTAATTGTGAACGGTAAATAAAATGAAAGTGATCTCCATGACGAACAACGAAGCCTAATTCATTTTCACTCACAATATCGTTTGGATTGAAGACATAATTGTCTTCTACTGTATTCGTTGTCGCTCCTGGTTTTTTCTGTTCATAAATAGCGTCTGCTGGAGGCGCACCATATACAAAGTGATAATGGTCTCCATGTTTTTTCAAATACCCATTCTCGAAGACTTCTCCGACAATCGTCTTGGGTTTATTGTCTTTAATTTCTTTAGCTGCCTGTTCGTATTTCGCCATACGCTCAGCGTCAATCGTTGTCTCCTCGGTTGTTGTGTCAGTTGATTGGGCTTGTTGCTGAGATAATACAGCACCTGTTGCAAAAAGCAATCCAACGGCTACTGCTCCTCCTAAAATAACCTTTTCTTTCTTGTTCATGATTCTCCTACCTTCTAAATCGTAAGTTTTACGTTTTAGAGTATACTCTTATGTAGAGACCGTGTCAATAAAATCATTCAAATTTTTTTCAAATACAAAAAAAGCCTTCCCAAACAGTGTTGGAAAGGCTCACTATTAAGCTTCTACTAATGAACTTAAGAGGTAGGCATCGACTAACTGTTGCGTTGCTTCCACCGAATCAAGATGCGTTCTTTCATAAGAGTGGCTTGATTCAATTCCAGCCCCAAGTAAGGCATGTTTCACTTCTGCTCCAGCACGCATTGCTGCTGAGGCATCACTACCATAATAAGGATAAATATCTAATTTAAATGGAATATTCTTTTCCTTACATAGAGAAACAAGATGTTGACGGAAATCAAAGTTATAAGGCCCAGAACCATCTTTCACACAGACAGAAACGGTGTATTCGTCTGTTTGTTGGTCATCCCCCATCGCACCCATATCCACGGCCAAGAATTCGACCGCTTTTTCTGGAATGCTACTGTTGGCTCCTGTTCCAGTTTCTTCAATACAACTGAACATGAAATGCGTTGTCACTGGTAATGTGATTCCTTCTGATTTGTATTTCTTTAATAAGGTTAATAAAATTGCTGCACTCACTTTATCATCTAAGAAACGGCTCTTAATGAATCCTGTTGGTGTGATGATAAAACGTGGATCAAAGGATACAAAGTCTCCTACTTCAATTCCTAATGCACGCGTTTCAGCTTCGTTTGTCACTTTTGCATCCAAACGAACTTCCATATTATCTTGGCTACGTTCAACCGTTCCGGCTTCACGATATACGTGTACGCTCGTTTGATGTAACAGAATCGTTCCTGAAACGGTTGTTCCATTGCTAGCAACGTGAACCGTACAGTTTTCTCCTTCAATCATATTCCAAGCAAATCCACCAATACGGTCGAGTTTTAAGCGTCCATCTGGTTTTACCGCACGAACAATCGCACCAAGTGTATCGATATGTGCCGTTACCACACGCTGTTTCTCATCCATTGCTCCAGGTACTGTTACAACCACTAATCCTTTTGCTGTACGTGTTGGCTCATATCCCATATCTGTTAAGACATCGATTAAATAGTCTTGCACATCTCTGGTGTAGCCAGTTGGTGACGGAATTGCTACAAGTTCTTTCAAGAAGTTTACAGTTTGATTCATACTTTCTCCTCCATTTCACTGTAAGATTAGTATAGCACATTGCTGTTAAAATCAAACTGTTAGCAATTGTCAACCTTCATTAGCAACCATTTTTGTAAAAAGGCTTGCATATTAGAATTATTAGATTTATAATATATGTATATTACAACTTGAAAGGATGTATTTCATGAAAAAAGTAATGAAATTATTCGCTGTGTTATTTACAGCATTATTCGTACTATTAGGATGTGCGAAAGAAGAATCTACAGCATTCGAACTAAAGAATGGTCCGCATACTTCAACAATAACTTATTACTATAAAGGAGACGTTGTAACGAAGCAGTCTGCTGAAACGAAATACGTTATTTCTGAGTTACCAATCTCTGAAGACGAAGCAATGGAACAACTTAAAGAAGAGAATGAGGAATACACTAAAATCAAAGGGATTACTGCTACTCTAGAATCAAAAGACGGAGTGATTACTCAACTTGTAACGATTGACTATTCAGTAGCTAAAGTGAAAGATCTGCAAAAAGCTTTCCCAGACTCTTTCTCAGGAGATGGTAATGCAGTAAGTTTCAAAGCTTCTAGAGAATTGATTGAAAAAGCTGGATATAAAGAAAAGAAAAGAAATAATTAAATAAAGAAGACCAGTAAAGCTCTCTCTTTCCGGTTTTACGATACATAACTAACAGTTATGAGTATATTACAAACCGAAAGGATAAATTGCATGAAAAAAGTAATGAAATTATTCGCTGTGTTATTTACAGCATTATTCGTACTATTAGGATGTGCGAAAGAAGAAACCGCTACATTCGAACTAAAGCGAGAAGGTCTTGTTTCTACTTTAGTTTTTTACTATAAAGGAGACGTTGTTACTAAACAAACAGCAAAATCTGAAATTGATTTAAAAAAACTTCCAATTTCAGAAGAAGAAGCAATTAAAAAATTCCAAGAAAACACTGATTTGCACAACTCAGTTAAAGGTGTAACTGCTACTCAAGAAGTTAAAGATGGCATTGTTACTCAATTTGTGACTGTAGACTACACTGTTGCTAAACCTTCTGATTTAAAGAAAGCCATCCCAAGTTTTTTTTCTGGTCAAGGTGATAAAGTAAGTTTCAAAGCTTCTAAAGAAGGACTGATTAAAATTGGCTATACTGAAAAGAAATAATTAAATAAGTAAGACCGGTAAAGAACTTTCTCTTTCCGGTTTTACGATACATAACTAAAAGTTATGAGTATATTACAAACCGAAAGGATAAATTGCATGAAAAAAGCAATGAAATTATTCGCTGTATTATTTACA
>CALHVK010000098.1 GCA_938039195.1 uncultured Carnobacteriaceae bacterium | reverse complement strand
ATTATTTCACATGAGAGTGGATATGGAATAATTTTTTCAGAATCTGAAATTAAATTATTTAAAAAATGAATTTCTTTCATTTTTTTCATTAAATGATTCTGTTTTAAAGTAAAGATCTTTTCTTCTAAAGTTGTCATGATATTATTTCCTATGTTGTACGGTTACATTATCTTTGTATTACTCCCAAGGGAATGTACCATTCCCATTATTTCTTTGTCTTTGAAAAAAGAATATCCTCTTGACTCAGATATGTCAACCATTCCTTGCCATCAAAGTACGAAGAAATTTGTAATAAAATCTATTGATTCAAAAGCAGTTTCGTTGGCTTAAAAAAGCCCTCGGGGACTCTATAGTGAGAATAGTAAAGCCAAAGCAACCAATGCGAAATAGAGCCACAAGAGAATTTATTCTCCTGTGGCTCTTTGAGGCTTGGTAGGATTGAGACCTTGGCTCAATCCGATGCCTTTACTATCATCACTATGAAGATGTCCCCAGAGGGCGATTTAAGACAACGTCTTAACCATCATTTTCATTGAATCAATAGATTTTATTATAGTTCTCTTCGTCCTTCGATGGCACGGAAGAGAGTCATTTCGTCTGCGTATTCGATGTCGCTGCCGACCGCTAGCCCATGAGCCAGACGCGTTACTTTAATGCCAGCTGGCTTGATGAGACGTGACAAGTACATGGCCGTTGCTTCACCTTCCGCTGTCGCATTAGTCGCGATGATAACCTCTTGCACTTCCGGATCCTGCAACCTCGTAATCAAGGACGTAATATTAATATCATCCGGCCCCGTCCCTTCCATCGGAGAAAGCACCCCGTGAAGCACATGATAGAGCCCTTTATATTCCTTCATCCGCTCCATACTCATCACATCTCGGGCGTCTTCCACCACAAGAATCTTCGTACGGTCACGCGTAGTATCCGCACAAATTTCGCACGGATCTTCTTGCGTCACATTTCCACAAACGGAACACATATGCAGGTCACGCTTGCAGCTGATGAGCGAATTCGCAAAATTTAAGACGTCTTCTTCACGCATATCCATGCAGAAGAAGGCAAGTCGTGCAGCCGTCTTCGCACCAATTCCCGGCAGCTTCATAAAGCTATCCATCAATCGTGCAATCGGTTCTGGATAATGCATGCTTCACCCTCCAATCGATTAAAATCCTGGGATGTTTAATCCTTTTGTGAATTGACCCATTGTTTGGTCGTTGGCTTTTTCTGCTTGCGTTAACGCATCATTTGTCGCCATTAACACTAAGTCTTGTAATAATTCTACATCATCTGGATCCACCGCTTCTGGTTTGATTTCCACGTTTAAGACTTGGCGTTTTCCGTTCACAGTCACTTTTACTAAATCACTTTGAGAAGTTCCTGTGTATTCTGTTTGGTTTAATTCTTCTTGAGCTTGCGCCATTTGTTTTTGCAATTTTTGCATTTGTTTCATCATGCCTTGCATATTTCCCATTCCACGCATTGTTTTTCCTCCGTCTCTATTCTTCGATTTGCACGATATCTTCCCCGAAGAGTTCAATCGTGTCGTTTACTTTTTGTTCAAATGCTTGTTCTTCTGGTGTGAGTGCTTCCTCCACGGCCGGTTCTTCCGTCACGATGGATACAGCTTCCTCTTCTTGGTTCTTCTTGCGTTCTTGTAAGAAATCCGCACGAATTTGTGGCCATTGATGTTGTGTCACTGCCACGAACGTCCCACTGTAGCCACCGAGGCGTTCCAGATGTTCTTGGATGACCTCACGGAATCCTGGTCTTGTTTCTGAAATGTCACATAGGTGGTCGTACGCAAATCCAAGGACGAATCCATTTGGTCCCGCCGCGTTCACCGTTGATTGGCTCAACAGCGCTTGTTCTTGCGGGTTCAAGCAACTGAGTAAGTCGCCCCACAAATCGCGTACCTTCAACAAGTCTTCGCGGGTTGCTTCCGTCAAGATTTTTTGGATGGCCGTCGTATTTGGCTTAAAGGCCGCACGCGTTGGTCTTGGTGTAGACGTTTTTGGTGCCTGTTGTGCTTGAGGGGCCCCCCCTTGCAACAACGCGTTCATTTGCTGCTGCATTTGCGCGATTTGTTGTTGCAACTGTTGCACTTCTTCGCTACTTGGCATCGCCGGTGCACCAGAACTCGTTCTTGGTGTCAATGTGTACGGTTGCGCCATTTTAATCGTCAACACTTCCAGCGAAATCGTTGGTTTTGTCGTGAAGCGCATTTCTTGTTGCGTTTGATTTAATGCCTCAACAAAGCGGTATAAGAATTCCGGTTCCACTTCGTCTTTGAACTGTAGGAATCGCTCGCTACGACCGATTGCCTCGCCACTTTGTTTCGCGATGAGGAGGTCTCTAGCAAATTCCAACCATTCTTCTACGAGGCGGCTTGCTTCTTTCCCGATTTTGAAGAGCTGTTGTAATTTTTCAAGGGCTTCTTCAGCCTTCGTTTCTTGTAAGTCTTTCACGAAATCAATCATCAAGTCGTCTGTCAGACTTCCCGACACTTGAATTGCTTCGTCTAGCGTCACCTTGCCGTCGCCAAATGAAATCATCTGGTCGAGTAAACTCAAGGCGTCACGCATACCACCGTTGGCACATCTTGCCACCACGCTTAAGGCATCCGCTTCGTACTCGATTCCTTCTTGGTCTAAGATATATGCCAAGCGGTCGATAATTTCTTGCGACGTAATGCGTCTAAAGTCAAAACGTTGCGTACGTGAAATAATCGTCGCTGGAATCTTATGCGGTTCCGTCGTTGCGAGAATGAAGATGACCTTTTGAGGCGGTTCTTCTAAGGTTTTTAAGAGTGCATTGAAGGCTCCTGTTGAGAGCATATGCACTTCGTCGATAATATAAATTTTGTATTCGGCTTGCGTTGGTGCATAACGCGCCTTGTCACGAATATCACGGATTTCTTCAACACCATTGTTGCTGGCAGCATCGATTTCGATGACATCGCCAATCGTTCCGTTCGTGATGCCTTTACAGATATCACATTCGTTACACGGCTCACCGTTTGTTTGATTTGGACAGTTAATGGCCTTTGCAAACACCTTCGCGGCACTCGTTTTCCCTGTCCCACGAGGTCCTGTAAATAAGTAAGCATGACTCGTTTTGTGATTGCTAATCGCGTTCTTCAATGTATGCGTGACCGCACTTTGCCCGACCATATCATCGAACGTTTGAGGACGCCATTTTCGATATAATGCTTGATAAGCCATTTTACTTCCCTGCCTTTTTCAAAATTTTACAGTTCTATTCTAGTATAGATTTGCTAAAAATTCTACTGCCCGATACGTTTCATCGGTGCTTTTGAATTCTTGATAAAGCGGCTCTCTTTGCCTGCTTGGCTAATGAGTGAGAGCTGGTGTTTTGCACGTGTACATGTTGTATACAGCATCATTTGTTCTTTCATCGTATGGTACGCTTCGTCTGTCGCGTTCCAAATGATGACTTCGTCGAACTCCATCCCTTTAGCCACTTGAATCGTCGTTAACACGAAGCGGCTGCCAAGCGACTCGCTGCTATCTTCTAGAAGCGCAATGTCATCTTGGTCGAGTTGTTGGTACAACGCCTTGGCTTCATCCATCGTACGGCAAAGAATTGCGGTCGTATGGTAGCCTTTTGGACTTTCTTCTAGCAACGTGTTTAAGCGTGCCATTTCTGCGCCTTCTTGTTCTAAATACACGCAGACTTCTGCCCCTGAACGTGGGAACACATTTTTATCAAGATCCCATCCTAGAATGCCGTTTGCAAAGCGTGAAATTTGCGCCGTACAACGGTAACTAATCGCTAAGTTGCGGTACGTTAACGAGCGGTTTGCAAAAATCAAGTCCACGAGTTCTGGGTGTCGTTTTTCCAATGTGAAAATCGTTGTAGCCGTTGAGAACGATTGGAAGGTGTCTCCCACTACGGTGAATTTCGCACGGAAATAATAGTTGGATAAGGTGCCAAGCCATAAGAGGGACACGTCTTGCACTTCGTCGATGAAGAGGTGGCTAAAGCCTGAGTAGTCACGAACCGGCGTCACGCGTGTTGCGACATATTGCAACAGACGGATTCCTTCTGCAGTGACTTGCATGCGGCTGCCTTCAATCTTCTTCAATGGAAGTGGCGCGTTGTCGGTCTTTGCGAGTTCTTGGCGACGTGCTTTCGCCTGGGGCATCCATTTCACCACAAGAGCGGCAATATCCACGAATGCGAACATTTCCACTTGTTGCGTTACTTCTTGGACTTCCTTCTCGAACACTTTTTGTCCAAGCGCTTGGTAGTACTCTGTCTCGCTCTTTGTCTCCACGTCTTTCATCAACACTTCGATTTGCATCGCGTTCATTGATTCGTAGACTGCTTTTGCCTTTTCAGACATAAAGAACTTTGTGAGACGGCGTTTCAACGTACGTTCTAGCACGGTTTGCATTTGCGTTAATTGTTGTTGCAACGGTAGTGCTGTATTCACGCTTTCGACGAGTTTTTGATAGTCTTTCATCGTAAATACGGCTTGTCCTTTAATTCCGATGGCACGGTACGGCAAGTCTTTCGCAGATAAGCCTTCGATATTGCGGTGTACAAGCGCAATCCACTCGCTGTCAGTTAAGTACACTTTGCGCGTTGGTACTTGGCTGAGCGCCGTTGTTTTATGCAAATACATTTTGCGATAAAGCTCGATGGTATGTTGCGCTAATGTTTGTTGGTACAACTCACTTCCCGTTAAGCTTGGGATCACGTGTGACACGTATTTGGCAAATAATTGGTTACGCGACAACAGGAGCATATCGCTCATACGCTTGTCTTTTGCTTGGTACATCAAGTACGCAATGCGTTGTAGTAAAATCGTTGTCTTCCCACTTCCGGCACATCCATTCACGATGAACCAGTCTTTTGGATTTAAACGAATAATTTCATTTTGTTCTTTTTGAATCGTCGCCGTGATTCCTTCAAGGTGTCCGTCACGGTTTGTTGGTGCGCTTAAGGCATCCATCAATAATGATTCTTCATTTTCAATGTCATAAACAGATTTTAATTCACCCTTACGGATGACGATATCGCGTTTTAAGAAGGCTTGAGCGTTCTCGAAGCCATTTGGTGTTTCGTATTGAAGCTCTCCTAATGTTCCTTCGTAAAATAGGCTTGCGATTGGAGCTCGCCAGTCATACACTTGCACATTGTCGTCTTCGTCAAAGAAAGTTGCAGGTCCGATGTACATCTTCTCAACTCTCTCGTCTTTTTCAAATTGAACGTCAATTCTTCCAAAGTATGGGGATTCCAATTGGTTTTCTAATTGTTGGATTCCATACTGAATGGTATCTTGTCTAGCGATATCCAGGTCGCGTTCTTGCAATCGGTCTTTCTCGATCGCCACTTTTTGTTCCATTAAGTCCTGCACGATTTCTAAGTGCTGCACTTCTTCTTGGAAACTCTGATTTTTCATGCGACTATTCTCCCTCCACTGGATACTCTTTTCATAAAAACAGGCTGAACCGTTGGTCCAGCCTGATTCTTCTTCTATGTACATACAGCACATAGCGAACGTTACTTATAGCTGCTTCCTTCCGGACCTGACTCGATTCATAAGTTCGCTATTGCCATACGGCCTAACGGCACGTATTATTATACAAAACTTCTCCTCGAAAAGCAAGCAGATTTTGCTTGAAAAAGAAATAAACCAAACCGCTCCACATAGAGAGTGCGGATGGGGCTATCCCATGGGGGTTGGTGGTAGGAATTAGAGGGGTGCTCCACAGTTATTTTCTCTTTTTTAAGGCCACCCTTTCGGGTGTTGATTTCTTCGAATGCTTGCGGATTACTTCATAGTAGCTGTAACGTTGCACCGGCTCGAGCCAAAGTCTCTCACCTTTAAAGCCTCAAAGGAGGTGTACGGAATGAATTCCTACACCTCCTAATTCGCATTTAATGCGTAACACGTTACTGCTACTATAGAATCCGCAAGCTTCTCCAAAATCAACGTGAAGAGAGTATATGTCTGCTCCCTACCGCCAACGATGGGGTTTCGTGCTTCTCTATGGTTTGTTTCTTTTTCAAGAGAATCTTCTTTGTTTTCTAAAATCAATACGTGCCGAGGGATGGCAAAAGAGACACTAAAAAAGATAGTCTCTCCCGATGGAAAAACTATCTAAGATGTTCGCTTATGCTTACCGGTTGTCGGCTTCTTTATTTTTCTTAGCATCCTCTGCTAGGTACATAATTGGGAGAAGGATAAAGATAAATTGGCTTGTGATTACAGGGATTAATGCTTGGCCTGTAAAAATGTTTAGAACCAAGTGCATGACAAGGGCTAATGCATTGACGACGAGCGCTATAACCATTAGGTCTTTTGTAAGTTGGTTTGTGTCTTGTTTTTTGATGTTGATTTTCATGTGAATCGCTCCTTAACTGTTTTCCTTGTCTTTATTAAACCACTTTAAGGAGTCGCGCAATAGGCACTTTGGTCATTGCTTTGGATTACTAAAGTCATGGTTGGATTGATTTCGAAGGACTGCTATTATGAAGAAATCCGCAAAGTTCCGCAGAAATCAACCATTAAAAAAACAGCAAACCAGATTGATTTGCTGTTTGTTCTCTAAAATAAATTATGCTTTGGATGGTTTTGATAAAAAGAATAGGTAAAGTCCAAAGGCTAATTTAATAAAGGCATCGATATAGGCGATGGTTACGAGGGAGCTTTCCGGAGAAAGGTATCCGACCGCTGCATTGATCACGCATGCCAATCCTAAGAAAATCATTGATTTCCCATGAACGAAATAGTACGGGAAGAAATGAATTCCTGTTGCTAGGAGCGCGCCTAACCAGATGAGTCTCCAGTTCTCTGTTTCGAAGAATGGGCCACCTAAGAGTACTAGTAAAATAAATAAGAGAATTACTGAGTATAACGACATTTTGCGTTGGAAAGGTGTTGAAGGGCCGTCCGAAAACTTATGAAGGACTTTTTTATTCAGATTGATAGAAAAGAAGCTCACCATATAGCCGATACTAAAGACCTGCATATTAATGATTTGTTCTCCACCTACAACCGTCGCGAGTGCAATCACGAATGCGACCGCGATGAGCCATAAGCCACACGCTCTTTTGTAGTTGAATTCTAACGTTTCTCCTTTGTTATAACCTAAAAATGACATACGAATTCCTCCAGTTCACTTTGAAACTTTTAACGACATCCTCTATTCTACTCCTGTAAATATCGGATTTCAATCATCGCACTTTTTATAATTGATTTGATTTACAAGAGTCGTAGCAGAATTGATTTCGAAGGAACTGCGGATTCTATAGTAGCAGTAACGTGTTACGCATTAAATGCGAATTAGGAGGTGTAGGAATTCATTCCGTACACCTCCTTTGAGGCTTTAAAGGTGAGAGACTTCGGCTCGAACCGGTGCAACGTTACAGCTATTATGAAGACATCCGCAAGTTCCGCAGAAATCAAAAAAAACAAAAAAGCACAACCTCGTAATCGAAGCTGTGCTAGTCATTATTATAATAATGCTGTTAAAGCAGATGCTAGACCGAAGAAGATTCCTGGTGCGTTTGCAGCTGCTAGCGGGATATCACGGTCTGGCTTGAAGATTCCGTAGTACACCCATAATGAGCAGTTCAATGCGGCAACGAGTGGTTGAATGAAGTCTCCTTTGTTTCCGGCTAAGTTATTCATAATTTGCGGAATATATGCTACATACATCGCCACAGACATACATGTTGCGATCCAACCTAAGACTTGTGTTTGTTTTTCTGATAATTTCATACTATCTGCTCCATTCCTTTTTCGAACTATGTAAAATAATATATAAAAAGAAAATATTTTTCAAGAGTAGATAACCGTTTACAAGTATAAGTTTTTGTTAAGAACATTAAAAAGCACAGCCCCTATTCGGAAAGCTGTGCTTGTTTTCGTTGTTTGTTGCGTTCGCGAAGGCCTTTGAAGAAGGTTTGCAAGAGGGTTTTGCATTCGTCTTCCAAGATACCT
>CALHVK010000097.1 GCA_938039195.1 uncultured Carnobacteriaceae bacterium | reverse complement strand
GAGAAATAGAAGGCTGATTTTTATGATATTTAATGATGAGAGTAGAACTTGCACTAGGAGAATACAAATGAAACCAACAAAACTACAATGGGAAGATGTTATTCGGTTTGAAGAAGTTGAAGGATACGGGAAATCTATCTGGAAAAATAAGGATAAATATTATTTAGTTTCAGAAGAGGGAACTGTGGCTTCTTGGTTAGTAGTCTATGAGTTACCACAAGAATTATTTACCTTACTAGAGAGTGGAGAGAGAACGATACGAGAAGTGTCTTATAGAATAAAGAACCATCGTTGGCCACCGACGGAAGAAGAAAAGAACGAAATAAGAAAAGATAGAGCTAGAGAAAAGCCAATTGTGCTGATTTCCAACCGTAAAAATCAGTTGCTTTTTAGTAAGAAAGAACTTGAAATACTTATTCCCCAAGCCGAACAGCAATGGATAGAATCAATGGGGAAACTTCCAGATGATTATGTATCGCCATTAAAATAGCTTGTAAGGAACTTGTTTATTTACTTTTAGTTGTAAGCAAGTTCCTGTTTTTACATTAAGTGTTAATCTCTAAGGACTCTACATCGGAAACGACGTTTCTTTAAGCGAATCAGCGTTTTGTATCCCGCGCACTCTAGATAAAGGATTTTGGGCTCTTTCTGGAAGTCATATTTAGCCATTTGTCCTTGACAGTGAGGACATTAAAGATTAGGGTTTCCTAAAGGTTATTTTAAATATGGAGGTGGTTTAGTTAGAATTGATATAGAAGATCTGAGTGATTTAGATTTAAGACTCCCTAGTGGGAATGAGACAGGAGCAAATTCATTGTGGATCCCTGGGGGAGAAACTTCAGGTGGAGTTCCTGAAGCTATTTTAAATACTGTTCCATTAGATAAGACTAGAGTTAGTAGGATAGGAATAAAATAAATTGAGAGGAGAACAAATGAATTTTAGAACAAAAATTTTAGAAGCTATTAAAGTGGGGGAAGTTGAAAATATTTTACGTGGAAAGCAAAAGTATCGAATTGAACCTCCAACTTTTGTTCCTGATGTTTTCCCTACAGATATTAATCAAGTACTGTTTGAATATTTTTATAAACAAAGTGATATAAAAAATATCCAAGAAATATTAGAGAACACTTTAATGAAATTGACAAAGAGCTCAGCTACAGATTTGTACATTTCAATATTATTTTTCGACTCTATACTCTTTATGGAAGATAAAAGTATTGCTACCTTTAAAATTGATACTCTAAAAATAGCAAATGAAATAGTATCTGGAGTTCAAAAATTTCGGGAACAGTTAACGAAAAGTATTACTTTTAATAATGGATTGACAAAAAAAGAACCTATGAAAGTAGTTGCTCGGTTCAATCAGCGTTATAAAAATAAATATAATTTTTCAATTCTTGATGATTAAAAAGAAAGTTTAGTTAAATAGGATGAATGCAAATCCATTTTCAAGTATCCTCGGAGTAGAGAATAAATAAGATTATTGAAGGAAATAATCAATGGGAAACTTGGAAATAACAAAATTTTGAATTAATGCCAATAATTACTAATTTATATTACGAGTCTTTAAAATTTCCTATTTTTAGCAAACAAAAGTTAAAAGAATGGGAAATACGAATTGAGTTCAATAACGAAGCCGAAAAATATGAGGTATATCTAACAAGGGATCGAGCTGAGAAAGGAAAGATTTTTGAGTATACTAATTTTAAAGAAGCAAAAGAAAAATTTATGGAGTTATTAGAACATACTGTTTCAAGAAACAAGTACTATATTTCCAATGGTTGGGCTCCTCAATATCCATCCCCCCCTCTGGGATGATGCCACAGAGTAGCAAATAACTTCTTCCTTAGAAAAAAAGAGAATAGTCTGAGGTAAGGAAACTAGGATAGATTTTATTGAAGAAGTATATGGAATCTTCAACTTGGTTTTTGCATCAATGTTGTTAATTCCTAATTGAATGGAGGCGTACAATGATTAATAATAGTGATTTTGGTGGTTTTATTGTTTCGAATAATATTCTTGAGGGCAAGCCGATTCGATATACTTTTCGTGATCAATCTATAACCCCACCATTGAACGGATGGAATCTATTATCCATTGAAGATGATGAAGAGTATCTTTCAGATGCAGCCAATTTCAAAATTCTAGGAGCCGATTCCATTTATGAGATTGCTCCAGTGATGCTTGAGATTTTTGAAGCACCGTATGGGACAGATTTATGTTGGCTATATGAAGAGGGTGTTCATGTTGGCTTTTACGATTTAATCGAAGAGAGAGAAACTACGATAGAAGAAATTTTATCTTCAGCAAATTAAATAGACTATCCCAAACTCAAGCTGGCAGAATCGCTGTTGGCTTGAGTTTTTTTATTCAAAAAATTTTTTGAAACTTTCTTGTTGACATTTGTAGATTACAGGTGTAAACTTACAATGTAAATTACAAATGTAAACGAAAGCGGTGAAAGTAATGAGCAAACAAAAAGAGTACATTATTGAAGGAATGAGTTGTGCTTCATGTGCCATGACGATCGAGAATGCCGTCAGCAAAATTCCTGGCGTTGATAAAGCCAGCGTCAACTTGGCAACCGAGATCATGACTGTTGAAGCAAACGATAGCGTGACCCCTGAAGACATCGCCAAAGTGGTCGATGGTGTGGGATACAGCGCTCGTCCTCGTGGCAAATCAGTGGAAGAAGAACTCGAAGAAAAGAACGAAAAGAAAGAAGCGCACTTAAGAGAAATGAAGCGAAACCTAACCATTTCAGCGATTTTCACCGTGCCACTTCTCTTTATCGCAATGGCCGATATGGTTGGAATTCCAATGCCAGCCTTTCTAAGCCCAATGCAAAGTCCAGTTAGCTACGCGTTGATTCAATTGGCGCTCGTTCTCCCAATTATCTGGCTCGGACGTCATTTCTTCGTGGATGGATTTAAAGCCTTATCCAAAGGACATCCGAACATGGACAGCTTAGTCGCACTTGGAACAAGCGCTGCGTTCCTTTATAGCCTTTACGGAACGTGCCATGTATTAGAAGGCCATGCGCATTTTGCGATGAACCTTTACTACGAATCAGCCGGCGTTATTTTAACCTTAATCACACTTGGAAAATACTTCGAAGACGTGTCAAAAGGGAAAACATCCATGGCGATTCAAACGCTCGTAGGCCTTGCTCCTAAAATGGCGACGGTTTTACGAGACGGACAAGAAGTAGAAGTTCCTGTAGAAGAAGTGCAAGTGGGCGACCTCATTCGTGTCAAACCGGGTGAAAAAGTTCCAGTCGATGGCGTCGTGACAGAAGGAAACTCAACCGTTGATGAATCGATGTTAACAGGGGAAAGTATTCCAGTATCGAAATCAGTTGGCGATGAAGTGATTGGGGCAAGTTTAAATAAAACAGGTTCTTTCATTCTAAAAGCAACAAAAATCGGGAAAGACACAGCCCTTTCTCAAATTATTCAGTTAGTCGAACAAGCACAAGGATCCAAAGCACCGATTGCCAAACTGGCCGACAAGGTTTCTGGAGTATTCGTTCCAATCGTAATCGTCTTGGCTCTTGTTTCTGGACTTGCTTGGTATTTCCTTGGACAAGAATCATGGGTATTTGCCCTCACGATTACCATCTCAGTGCTCGTCATTGCCTGCCCATGTGCGTTAGGGCTTGCGACACCAACTGCTATCATGGTTGGGACTGGTAAAGGGGCCGAAAACGGAATCCTTCTTAAGAGTGGGGAAGCGTTGGAAGAAGCCAACCACGTGAATATGGTTGTTTTCGACAAAACAGGTACGATTACAAACGGGACTCCTGTGGTCACAGATGTGGTCACAGCGGATAACGCCGATGCAGACGACCTCATTCGCCTAGCTGCGAGCCTTGAAGTAGCGTCCGAACATCCTCTTGGCGAAGCGATTGTTGCCAAAGCCAAAGAACAAGGGGCTTCATTTGATGAAGTGACGAACTTCGAAGCCATCCCTGGTTTCGGGATTAAAGGCCACGTTGGTGAAACGCTCGTCTTCCTCGGAAACGAAAAATGGATGCGTGAAAATGGTCTTGCCAATGTTGAGATGAACGACAAAGCCAATCATTTTGCCGAACAAGGAAAAACACCGCTCTATATCGGCTATAACGATGCCGTACAAGGCTTGATTGTTGTAGCGGATACCGTTAAAGAAAGCAGCGCGCGTGCTATCCAAACCCTACATGAAATGGGCATTCAAGTAGCCATGATGACAGGGGACCACGAACGAACTGCACAAGCGATTGCTTCTGAAGTGGGGATTGACCGCGTGTTTAGTGAAGTTTTACCGCAAGATAAGGCGAATTATGTCTCAAAATTACAAGAAGAAGGCTATATTGTGGCGATGGTGGGGGATGGTATCAATGACGCCCCAGCACTTGCACAAGCACAAGTCGGTATCGCAATCGGTACCGGAACAGACGTAGCCATCGAATCTGCAGACGCCGTCTTAATGAAGAGCGACTTGATGGATGTACCAGCGATGTTAAAACTTAGCCGTGCAACCATCCGTAATATTAAAGAAAATCTATTTTGGGCATTTGCCTACAACATTATCGGAATTCCATTTGCGATGGGAGTTCTTCACCTCTTTGGCGGACCACTCCTCAACCCAATGATTGCCGGAGCCGCAATGAGCTTCAGTTCCGTATCCGTTGTCCTCAACGCCCTAAGATTAAAACGCTGGAAAGCATAACGATAAAGGAGAGATTTATGATGAAAAAAGAATATAATTTAGAAGGAATCAAATGCGCAGGATGTGCCAACACAGTGAAAGAACGCTTCTCAAACGTCCCAGGCGTAACAAACGTTGAAGTGAGCCTAGAAACAAAAGTAGCCACAGTCGAAGGAGACGCAAGCGTCGACGCATTACAAGCATCCCTCGAAGGCACAAAATACAGCATCAAAAAATAATCAACCCCAAAAGGGCCGAGCGATTTTTTTCGCCCGGCCTTTTTCTTATCTTTCATCCTTCTCCGCAATCCATGGTTAGAAGAAGTAAAAAAGTAGAGCGTTGCGAAAAAAACACCTAGGATTCTTTTTTGCATTTTTCACTTTACCCTCTTTTTTCCTGCATTTCATGGTTAGTAGAAGTAAAAAAATAGAGCGTTGCTAACAATACCAATTGTGGTTTCGAGGAACCTTGCGGATTCTATAGTAATAGTGATGGGAGTTTGCATTAAAATGAATTAGGGGACGTAGGAATAAAATTCCGTACGTCCCCTTTGAGGCTTTAAAGGCGAGAGACCTTAGGCTCGAGCCGGTGCCTCATCACTATTACTATGAAGATATCCGCAAGGATTTAAAGAAACCACAGCAGACATCAGGTGTTTACAAGAGCAACGCTCTTTAACTTATTTATTTTACTTCAAC
>CALHVK010000096.1 GCA_938039195.1 uncultured Carnobacteriaceae bacterium | reverse complement strand
TTTAGAAAATTACGTAGAGGACTTACAACGAAATTATCGTTTTTAAGGAGTGAAGAATATGTTTATTTTTGTAGCACCCAGAAGAATACTATTAAAAGAAAAAGAGGTACAAGACTTTCGAGCAGTCGCAGAACGCTTAGTGGACGAAAGTGGGATTGAAGCAGAATTTCCCCTTGTGACGGAACGTTCTCCATTCTTGAAAGTACTCATCTGGATATTAGGACTTTTCTTGGCTTTGATGCTAGGAGGATTGGGGTATTTGTGGTTTGTTAGTGGAAGAAATGTTGACGATCCGCTTCTCATCCTTGGTATTATGTTTTTCGCATGTTTGGTGGGGCTCATCGTTTGGCTGGTGGGTGTCCTTTTTGCAGCCCTTTTATACCGTCGTGAACAAGATAAACGGTGGGCGGAAATGGAAGAGCTGTTGGATATTGTTGACGAAGCAACGATTGTTTTACACGAGCAAAATCGGAAAGACTTAGCCGTAGACATCAAGCGTGCGGAAACATTAGTGAAGAAATACAGACGCTACGGCCTCTAAATGCATATCTATCATTAAGGAGAGAAAACCATGGATTTACAACGAATTCAATATAGAAAAAATGAAGCGCAAGAGTTTCGCGCATTGACCGAGCGCCTTGTCGGGGAGAGTGGTCTTGACCTCGAGCTGCCGTATGAGAGTCCGGGAGTGCAGCACCTTATGAAGTATTTTAACGTCCTCGTGGGCATCCTCGTGCTCTTGACGATTGGACTCGTCGCATTCGTGTTCTATCTGAACGGTGGAAAATCAGAGAACTTTATGATTACCCTCAGTAACGAAGAAATGCTCGTGTTCTTCCCGCTCGTACTCGTGTGGATGTTCGGGCTGTTCTTTGCAAAGGCGTTATATACACGTAACCAGCTCTTCATCCAAAAAGACATCCGCGCACTCTTGCCGGTTGCCGAAGAAGCACTGGAGGCACTTAGCGGAAACGAGAACGACTACGTCAAACGCGCGCAGTTGCTTGTTAAAAAATACAAAACATACGGGTTATAATGCTACATTAAAATAAAAGGATTTGAAAACAGTGGGAGTAAGAATGAAGAAGAAAGTCACACAAGAAACAGCCAATCGACTCCGAGAATTATTGGAGAAGGTGATTTCAGAAAGAGGAGATGCAGCACCTTTACCGAAAGATCATCAAATAGCACGGTTACTATTGCCACTATTCGCTCTTTGTTTCGCCGGTGTCTATTTACAAAATACGTACGTCTTTTTTCTTGTAAGGGATGCAATTGAATATAGTTCTCAACTGGGTGTTTGGAAAACGCTCGAATTCTTGGTAGTCACTCTGAGTTTACGTTTCTGGACGTGGAGTGTTCCTCTTATCGTTCTAGGAGTTGTCTTTTTCTGGAGACGTCACTCCTTCAAGAAGGAATTCAATGCTTTAGTGGAACGGGCAAAGGAAGAGGTTGCTCTTTGGAAAAAGAAACCACTCGAGACAAATCGCACCCTTGTAAAAGGTCTAGAAGGCTTTCTAAAATCATTGCAAACGGAATATCGATTTGAACAAAAAATAAGGTAACAATGTAAAGAGGTTAGGAACATGATCTATAAAACACTACTATTCGACCTGGATTCAACGCTCTGGGACTTCCATTCGGCGGAGAATTACGCGCTGACAAAGCTCTTGGAAAAGCAAGGCGTGGAGGATGTTGAGGCGTATATTGACGTTTACGTGCCGATGAATCGTGCCATGTGGCGTTCGTTGGAAAAGGACGAAATCACGCGTGAGGAACTCGTCGAAACGCGCTTTGCCAAGTTGTTCGACCACTTCGGTTTTGAAAAAGACGGGAAGGAACTCGCCGCAGATTACGAGGCCATCCTGTCAACGCAAGGGCAAACGTACGAAGGGGCGGAGGAGTTGCTTCAAGCGTTACAGGAGGCTGGATACGACTTATACGCTGCCACAAACGGCATTACGACGATTCAAAAGGGGCGCTTGTCGAATTCACCGATTGCGAAATACTTTAAGAAAGTCTTCATCTCCGAAGAAGTTGGAGCGCAAAAGCCGAGTGAAGCCTTCTTTGAACGAGTCGCTAGTGCGATTCCAGAATACGACAAGGACAAAGCCGTTATCATTGGAGACTCGCTGACGGCGGATATCCAAGGCGGCATCAACGCCGGCATCGACACGATTTGGATGAACCTAGCGGCAAAAGAAAACAGAACCGCCATCAAGCCGACCGTGGAAGTACGAAGCTACGCGGAATTATTAGAATTTTTAGTGTAAACCGAAACGACTGCAGGGATGTCTTGCAGTCGATTTTATATGCAAAAAAGTTGAGGTTCCACATCTTTGCGGGTAGACTACTTAAAAGGGCAAAGGCCCCACCAAAAATGAAAGTTGGACATGAATGAAAAAAGGAATTATGGGAATTAGCGTGGCGTTAATGCTTGCAGCGTGTGGAACGACGACTAGTACGAACGGTATGAACACGACGAATGCGACCGCGCAGACGCCACAAACGACACAACAGGTGCATGTCGAAGTGAAGACAGACGGCACGTATACCGTAAAAGAATATGACTTCGAAAGTAATGGCAAGAATCTCTATGCGCGTGCCTTTGTTCCAGACGGAAAAGGACGGGTGCCACTTGTCATCTTTAGTCACGGACTGGGCGCCAACGTCGAACACGAGGAAGAAGTGCAGAAGACATTGGCGAAGGCTGGCATTGCCGTCTTCAGCTTGGAGTTTGCAGGTGGCTCGTCTTCATCGGCCCCGATGAGTGAAGGGTTGACGACTGAGATGTCTGTTCTCACCGAAGTGCAAAACTTGAAGGACGCTATCCGTATCGCAAGCGGGATGGAATACGCCGATCCGCAGAAAATTTATCTCATGGGAAGTAGCCAGGGCGGACTCGTCACAGCACTGACCGCAGAAGAAGTCACCAATATCGCAGGCCTCTTCTTGTTCTATCCTGCATTTTCACTGCCGGATGATATTAGAAGTAGCTTCCCGAAACTAGACGAAGTACCCGAGACCTTTAACTTACTCGGCACGAAAATCGGGAAGAAATACATCACGGACATCTACGACATGGACGCCTACGCGAACCTAGACAAGCTAGGGATCCCTGTGCATATTTATCACGGCAAAGACGACTACATCGTGCCACTCACCGCCTCACAAAAAGCGGTGAAGCGCCTAAAAGACGCACGCCTTACCACATTGGAAGACACAGGCCACGCCTTGACGCCCGAGCAGCAAGCACAAATTGGTGTTGAGATTGCGGATGAGATTTATAATGGGATGAAGTAAAGTAACGTAACGTAGAAAATCAAATACAACAAACAGGAAAAACCGGGGCGAGTGCCTCGGTTTTTTGTTGTTTAAAAGGCCGATTTTCTGACGAAAACACGCCAAAAGTCGAATAATTAAACTGAAAAATTAAAAATAGGTTTTCTATAAAAATCAGGAATAATTCCTATGAATGATCTTTTAAAATATAAAAATCTGACATTGCTATATAAAAGATGATGTATCAATAAATAATATTAAGGGAGGGAAATTTCAGTGAAGGTAAAGTGGATTCATTGATTTTACGTATTTTTATTGTAATCAGCAACTATAACTAGAGTGAAAACTCCTATTTTTCAACTAATATTATATAATTTTGAACAGCTATATTTATTATTTGAATAGCGATTTATAAGCGCAAAAAAGTGCTATAAAAAAGCAAAAAGTAGCATATATGCTACAGTGATATGCTCCCTCTAAAGTAGACACTTAAAAAAGTAAACTACTTTAGAGGGGG
>CALHVK010000095.1 GCA_938039195.1 uncultured Carnobacteriaceae bacterium | reverse complement strand
AAGGAGGGCCTATGAGACTCGAACATCTATTAATGAAACATCTGGTGCTGAGCCGCCGCGAAATGAAGAAGCTCATCAAGAATGAAGCCGTCTTAATCGATGGAGTTCCGGCCATTCACGTCAGCAATAATGTTGACGCGACCTTGCAAGTCATCACGGTGAACGGAACGCGGATTCACGACGACAGCCAGAAGTACTATATGCTGAATAAACCTCAAGGCGTCATCTCCGCTACGACCGATAAAGAACATACAACCGTCATCGACCTCTTCGCACATGAGAACGTCGAAGGCCTCTACCCGCTCGGACGACTCGACGGGGATACTGAAGGGTTGCTGCTCGTGACGAATAATGGTCCGCTGGGGTACCGCATGCTGAACCCCGACCAACATATCGAGAAAGAATATTATGTAGAAGTGAACGGCCCACTTGACGAGGATGCTGTAGAAACCTTCAAGCGAGGTGTCACCTTCCACGGTGGATACCAATGTAAACCTAGCACGCTGACGATTATCGAAAGTAGCGAAACCTTTAGCCGTGCGACTGTCACGATTTCTGAAGGGAAATTCCATCAAGTAAAGAAGATGTTTCTATGCGTTGGTGTAAAAGTGACCTATCTTAAACGCATTCGCTTTGGAGAATTTGTCTTGGATGAGGCTTTAGCTTCTGGAGAATACCGAGAACTCAACGAAGCAGAACTTCAACTTGTAAAGACCTATTTTTAAAAAAGCAAAATGTAACATAAAAGTTACGTAACTTATATGTTACATTTCGGTTGTTCAACCATAAAAATAAGCTCGCCTGCACCATGCAAGCGAGCTTTTTACTCTTCAATACCATCGTGGGAAGAATACCATGCGCCTACTGCCATCAATATTAGTGCAATAAAATAAGTGACTTCTGGTATCTGACCAAAGATGAGAATCGACAAGAAAGCTGCAATGAATGGAGAGACCGCGTAGTAAGCGCTAGTTCTCGCCGCCCCAAGAAGTCTTTGCGCATGGACATAAAAATAAATACTTAGTCCATAAGACACAATCCCTACAGCCATAACTGCGATGACGCTCCAAAGATTCATCAACCTCTCCCCAATCACTAATCCAATCACGATAGAGCCAGTTCCCGAAAATATCCCCTTTAATAAGACGATTTCTAACGGATCACACGAAGAAAGTTTTCTGGTGCAATTATTTTCCAACCCCCAGAAAACAGCAGCCAATAATACGAATAAAGAGCCATAGGAAAACTCTAGACTCGTAACATCTTCCAAAGACAAAATAACGCTAGAAAGGGTTACGAAAAAAATTCCCATCCATAAACGTTTACTGATACGTTCACTAAAAATGACTAATGCAATCAGCGCAGTCGCAACAATCTCAAAATTATTTAACAAAGAGGCATTCGCAGCAGTTGTTGCGCTTAGCCCTATCAACATACAGATTGGCGCTGCTATATCTAACAATATCATAGCGACTATATACGGCATTTCCGCTTTGCTGAGATGAATCTCAGTGGTTTCCACTTGTCTCGCTTTTCTTGAAACCGCAATTAAGCTCATTCCAATCCCCGCACCTAAATATAAAAATCCTGCCATTAATGTCGGCGGCATTTCATTTAATAATATTTTTGAAAAAGGAGAACTCATCGCATATAATACTGCAGCAAGTATCGCCATCATAATCCCTTTCCGCATCTCTTGCTTCATCTACTCACCTCTTGAAATCTAACAGAATATACTGTATATTTTGTACACTATCGAACACTTTGTATCGTAATTATATAGAATTATATTTTTTCAAAACAACAGTCAATTTAGTATTTCTGTAAGATAACGAACATTTTAAATAAATTGTACGGAGGAATCTTCCTATGGATCGACGGCAACAAAAATCACGAAAAGCTATTTTTGAAGCTTTTAGCCTTCTTTTAGAAAAGAAGCGTTACAGTAAAATTACTGTGCAAGACATTATTGATACCGCCAATGTCGGTCGAAGCACTTTTTACGCTCATTTTGAGACAAAAGATGAATTGTTAAACGCTATTTGCGAAGAGATTTTTGACCACATCTTCGAGAGTCTTCACACTGACGATTCATACACTTCAGAGAATCGAAACAGTGCACTAGCCGATAAACTCTCTCACCTATTATGGCATCTACGAGAGCAAAAAAATGAGATTAGCGCCTTTCTAACCGATGAAAACAGCGATCTCTTTTTGAGATACTTCAAGCAACACTTAACCATTCTTTTTGCGGATTTTTCTAACAGCGCAAATAAGTCCATCCCAAAAGAGTTCGTCACTAATCATTATGTGACGAGTTTTGCGGAAACTGTCAAATGGTGGTCAAGTAACGGAATGACTCTTTCTCCAGAAGTGGTTGTTGAGTATTATATGCAATTAATTCGTTAATCCTTTCGACAAAAAAGCTCGCCTGCACAACGCAAGCGAGCTTTTCTACTATATAAATGAAATTATTGGATTGGTCCTAAGAGAATATTCGCCCACGCATCATGCAATGACTCTTGATCACTTGGTTGGAACAAGCCAGCCAACACGTCACGGTATAAACGAGATAACTCTGTACGGTTGAAGTATGAACTACCGCCACATGCACGAACGATTTCTTCCACGGCTTTCTTCGACACTTCTACAGAACGGTTCTTAATCGAAGATAAACGAGGTAACCAGATGAAGCTGTATTCCGTGCTTGCTTCTAGCGTGTCACTCAACTCGTTAATTTGCGGTTGAATGCCGTCTAGCATAATCGCTGCTTCCGCAATTCTCCAGCGAATGTTTTTATCGTTGGCATAAGGCGCATCATTGGATACAGAGTGGCGAGTTTTCACCGTTTCTACCCCGATTTCTAGCGCACGTTTCCCGATACCGAAGTATGTTGCTGCCAGTAAAATCTCGAAGTACGCGAAAATACCAAACACCACTGGATCGAAACTTGGTCCAGGAGCCACTTTCGTTAGGATTTGCTCCTCTGCCGCGAAGATGCCTTTCAACTCAACGCTGTTTGATTGCGTCGCACGCATGCCCATTGTATCCCAGTCTTCTTTCACCAAGAACGTTTCTTGGTCCGGTGTTAAATACGCAAAGACTGAGAGTGGTGACTCACCTGTATTATCTTGCCCAAATGAAACCAACTTGTCGCAATATTTGCCCATTGATAAGAAGACTTTCTTGCCGTAGAAACGATACGCGCCGTCTGCTTCCGGACGAGCTTCAGAAATCGAACCGAATAACACGCGGTCATTCGAAGGTTCAGAAATCCCAAACGCCAACAACTTGCCTTCTGCAGCATCGCGAAGGATTTGTTCTCCCTTCTTGTTGCCAAAACGAACCATGTGCTTGCCAAGGCCGACAATAATTTGGTGCATGTTCACCCCAAGCGCAGTCCCTGGTGCCGCCATCGCTAGACGCGTTTGTTCTTGCGCAATTTCTTTTAATGAGAGCCCGAATCCGCCGTACTCTTTTGGCACGAACGCCTTCAAGTATCCTGCCTCTTTTAACGCTGCATAATCTTCCGCAGGCCACGCATTCTCTTTGTCGTAACGCGGTGCACGCTCATGAATTTCTTGTAATAACTCTTCCGATAAAAACATAAAAA
>CALHVK010000094.1 GCA_938039195.1 uncultured Carnobacteriaceae bacterium | reverse complement strand
CATCGATATCTTGTAATTCACCACGAGCAGTGTTTACTAAGATTGCACCAGGTTTATTTAATTTTCATCAATTAAAAATGATTGGAAAACGTTATTTCCAAGAAATTTCCCTTTGTGAGTTAGAACGTACCCATCTGAAGTAGTTGTGAGCAACCCTTCTTCTATCAACTCCTGTATCACTTCAGCGTAAATTTCATCCATAGAATTTCCAAATCTTTCCATAAATTCAATCTTTGAAACACCAGAAAATTTCCTTAAACCTAAGAACATAAACTCTTCAATTAGCTGTCTTTTAGATAACTGCGTTTCCGAAAAGATTGGAAGCTTTCCTTCTCTTAAAGGAGATAAGTAATGTTGAATTGGCCCATTATTTTGATAACGAACACCATTCACATATCCATGCGCTCCAGCTCCAAATGCAAAGTACTCATCTGCATTCCAATAATGGAGATTATGTCTCGATTCATATCCAGGAAGTGCATAATTACTAATCTCATAATGATGTCTGCCGAACTCTTCCATCGTTTTCATTGCAAGTTCAAACATATCTGCTTCTTCATCCTGCGTCGGCAATGGAAGTTTTCCTTGTCTCATTAGATTATAGAAAACCGTCTTCTGTTCCAAAATAAGCGAGTAAATGGAATAATGAGGCAAGTCTAGCGCCATCGCCATTTTTAAACTCTCTTCAAAATCTGCAATTGTTTGTTTTGGAAGTCTAAAGATCAAGTCGATACTCATGTTCTCAAAACCGACTTTCCGAGCGTTTTCAATGGTACGAATGGCTGTTTCTTTAGTATGTTTACGACCAATGGCTTTGAGTAAATCATTATTAAAGGTTTGGACTCCCATACTCAAACGATTCACTCCACCTTCCTTCATGACTGTAAGAAGTTCAGGTGTTCCATCATCTGGATTCAATTCCATCGTAAACTCTGCACCGTTTTGAAGGGTTATATGTTGATGGATTCCATCCAATAATCGCTCCATTTGTTTCGGATTTAATGAAGATGGTGTCCCGCCTCCTACATATAATGTTTCAAGCAGCCCAATATTATATTTTTGTTTAGTCAGTTCCATTTCACGAATTAATAATTCAATATATTCATCAACTGGTTGCCCTTCGATAAATACCTTGTTGAAATCGCAGTAGTAACAAATATGCGAACAAAAAGGGATATGAATATATGCAGCTTTTGGTGACATTATTCATCTCCCTCCTTTCTAAAAAATGGCTCCCTCTTGAACCTTAATATCTTCATCATGTAAATAATCACGAATTGTCTCAATCGCAATCTGTAAAGCTTTTGTGCTCTCCTCAAGCGGTAGAGACGGTTTATCCGTCGTTTGCTCTGGAATAAACGGAATATGCATAAATCCTGCTTTAAATGATTTATCAGCCTTTGTCGCTGCAAATAAAGCTTGGTACATAATATGGTTACATACGAATGTCCCCGCAGTATTTGAAACTTCCGCTGGAATTCCCGCTTTGCGAATCGCATTTACAATTCGCTTGATTGGTAAAGTTGTAAAGTATGCAGCTTCTCCATCCAGTTGAATGGCTTCATCGATTGGTTGTTGACTGATATTATCTGGAATTCTCGCATCATCTACGTTAATTGCGATACGCTCCATTGTAATCCAAGGTCTTCCTCCTGCTTGACCAACACATAAGACAGCGTCCGGTTTCACATCATTAATGACTTCATTCAAGCGGTTGGCTGATTCCTTAAATACAGTTGGTAATTCAACGCGAAAGAGTTCCACTCCCTCTATTTCAGGAAGGGTTTTGACACATTCAATCGATGGATTAATCTTTTCCCCTCCAAAAGGGTCAAATCCTGTCACAATAATTTTCATAACATCCCTCTATTTCGGTTTATTATTTCTTAACGCTTCAACTTTTAATGGGTCAGGCGTAATATACGTGTTTTGCTGCCCTTCATAAACGACAAATCCTGGTTTAGCGCCGTTTGGTTTACGGATTTTCGATACTTGAACATAATCTACAGGAACCGTTCCAGAAAGACGATATTTCGAGTAGTATGCCGCAAGCATTGCTCCTTCACCAATCGTTTCTTCAGCTGGATTACTGGATTCGATAATAACGTGCGAACCTGGAATGTTTTGCGCATGAAGCCATAAGTATTCCTTCTTCGCTTGTCTGAGTGTCAATTGGTCATTTTGTAAATTGTTACGTCCGACAAGGATACGAGTTCCATCGGTTGCGTAGAACACATATGGTTTTGCGCTTCCTTGTTTCTTAATGCCTTTTTTCAAGGCAGACCGTTTTAAGTATCCACTCTCTACAAGTTCTTCTCGGATAGCTTCTAAGTTGAATACGTCCGCTTCTTCAATTTGGTAAATAACACTTTCTAAGTAATCCATCTCATTTTTCGTTGCTTCTTGTTGCTCATGAATATGCGTTACCGCATTTCTAAGTTTTTGGTATTTTTTAAAATACGCCTGCGCATTTTGAGAAGCGGTTAATAATGGATTTAATGGAATGGTTACTTCTTCGTAGTCTTGATAGAAGTTTTGTACCGTAACACTACTTGCCCCTTTTTCAATTTGGTGTTGATACGTATTAATCAAGTCTCCGTAAACTCGATAATGATCCGCATCTTCTGTTCGTGCTAAATCTTCATCGAGTTTTACCATTTTCTCACGGTTCTTGCGAAGTTCAGATTTCAACATCTGTAATAAATGTCCTGCTAATTGCTGAATCTTCTCTTCTTGAATCTTCTGAACGTAGTAAGCACTTAATAATTCAGAAAGTGTCTCGAATTGTTGTGATTCACCAGTCTTACTCATATACGGGAATGGTAAGAAGTATGTCTTTCCATCCGTTGATTTCGTAAGCGTCGGTTGTATATTGGTATTTCCTTCTGAAAGATAGTGATATAAGGCCTCCGCTAAGCTTTGGCCCTTGTTTTCACTACGTTCCACAATTTCGTGAGCTGTCTGTTTACTAATCCCTTGAAACACATTCATCAACGTTCTTTCTCCAGGTTCTCCGATGAATGGATGAAGTAAACTGTCTAATTCAAAAAGCGTATAAACAAAAGGATTTTTCTTTGGCGTTTGAGGAGGCATCACATAGCTAGCACCTGGTTGTAAGGTACGGTAACTATTTTGCCCAAGGGATACACGTTTAACACAATCGATAATCGTGTTATCTTCTTGATTCACTAAGAATAAATTACTATGACGGCCCATCATCTCAATGGTGAAACGATAGCCAGCCTTATCCCCAAGTTCATCCCGCGTAGAAACATCCAAGTGCAAAATACGGTCATTTTCTACTTGTGTAAATGATTGAATAATAGACCCTTCTAAATACTTACGAAGAATCATACAAAAGTTAGGAGCAACTTCTGGATTCTCTGGTTTCTCGGAAATAAATTGTACACGAGCCATCATTGGGTGTGCCGAACACACAAGTAAGTAGTTCTTACGGTTGGCACGAATGGTGAATTGTACATCGTATGGTAATGGCTGATGAATCTTTGTAATACGTCCTCCTACTAATAGAGGCGCTACTTCGTCCATCATCCATTTGGTGAAAATACCATCAAATGTCATGAACTCACTCCTTTCTTTTAATTGTTAAAAATTATAACGCAGCTAAACGTGCGATTTCGATAATCACTTGTGTTGCCTTTTCCATTGATTCCACAGCAACATATTCATAACGTCCATGCATATTTTCGCCACCAGCAAAAATATTTGGTGTTGGTAATCCCATAAATGAAATCTTAGAGCCATCTGTACCACCACGGATTGGTTTAATGATTGGTACGATATCTAAGTTTTCTAATGCTTGTTTTGCCACATCTACACAACGGAAATCTTTCTCGATGATTTCAGCCATGTTGTAGTATTCATCGTGTAAATCAACAGTAATACGGTCTGTATCCAATTCTTTATTCATACGAGAAGCGATACGTAGCATCATGTCTTTTTTAGCATTGAATAATTCACGACTATGGTCACGTAAAATGTAAACTAATTTTGCTTCTTCAACGACACCTTCAGCTGCAACTAAGTGGTAGAAACCTTCGCGTCCTGTTGTATGTTCTGGAACTTCGAACTCAGGAAGTGCGTTTTGGAACTTACGAGCTAATTCAAGCGCGCTGACCATTGTATCTTTCGCTGTACCTGGGTGAACGTTCTTTCCTTGAATACGAACAGTTGCACGACATGCATTGAAGCTTTCGTATTCTAATTCACCAACAGGTCCGCCATCCATTGTATAAGCATAATCACATGCAAATTGCTCTACGTCGAATAAATCAGCACCGCGTCCGATTTCTTCATCTGGACCAAAAGCTACACGAATTTTTCCATGTTTGATTTCAGGATGTTGTAATAAGTAAGCACCTGCTGTCACGATTTCAGTCACACCAGATTTGTCATCAGCACCTAGTAATGTTTTCCCGTTTGTTGTGATTAATGTTTGTCCAACATAGTTCTTTAAGTTCGGAAAGTCTTTAGGGTCTAATACGAATTTTCCTTCTTCGTCTAGGACAATTGCTTCACCGTTATAGTTTTCATGGATTTGAGGTTGAATATTTCTAGCTTCAAAGTCAGCTGTGTCCACGTGAGCAATAAATCCAATCGTTGGTACTTCATGGTCAACATTTGATGGGATTGTTGCTGTTAGGAAGCTGTTTTTAGGATTCAAATAAACTTCTTGGAATCCTAATTCATTTAATTCTTGTTCTAAGTCTTTTAAAAACGCTGTTTGAGAAGGCGTAGTTGGGACTGTTTGACTTGTTTCGTCAGATCTAGTTTCTTTCTTTGCGTAACGGATAAAACGTTCTGTTAATTCTTTATGCATTTTCTTCACCTGCTTTATAAAATTTAAATGGATCTGTGAAAGTTTCGCTTTCGATGACTGTCACATCCCAATTGTTTTCTTCTTTCCATTCATGAATCCATTTAGCTAATTGTTTACGGCAAACCACTTCAATATGATGTCCAGCATCTACTAAGAATAATGGAGTCTCTTGTATATCATGCGCTGTATGGTAGAAAATATCCCCTGTTACAAAGGCATCTGCACCATTTCTAAGTGCATCCATGTAATAATTTCCACCTGAACCACCCATAACGGCAACTCTTGAAATAAGACCATTTTGATTTACACGAGAAGGAACATAGCGTAGCCCCTTCAATTGGAAATGCTCAGTAACAAAATGGATAAATTCTTCTTCAGTCATTTCTTTTGGAAGATTTCCAACACGACCAAATCCCAATGTCTTACCTGCATTCTTCAATGAGAAGACGTCGATTGCTGGTTCTTCATATGGATGGGCAGCTCTTAAGCTGCGTAAAACATCACTTAACACTTCTTCTGAACATACAACTTCCAATTTCACTTCCTCTACGAATTCTCGCTGATTCAATGAACCAATAGTCGGATTTGCGCCATCCACTGGTGTGAATTGTCCAACTCCTTGGCTTTGGAATGCACATTCTTTATAGTTGTCACCGATTGTCCCAGCTCCAGCTTCAAACATCGCTTCTAAAACTTTCTTGGAATCCAGTTTAGGAACATAAGTAACCACTTTGACAGAAGGAATCGTCGTAGTTGGAGACATCACTGTGACATCAGATAGTAACAGCTCCTCTGCCAACCAATCATTCACTCCCCCTTCCACAACATCAAGGTTTGTGTGTGCAGCATAAACCGCAATATCATGCTTCAAAATTTGTTGAAACATTTTATTTTGAGGAACGGTTAAATCAAACAAAGCCACCGGTCTAAAAATTGGCGGATGATGAGCGATAATCAAATCAACGTTTTTAGCAATCGCTTCTTCGATGACACTTGGACGAATATCCAATGTTGTCATAATCACTTTAACTTCTTGGTTCCAATCTCCAAAATGAAGTCCAATTGGATCTTTTGGGACTGAAAGACTCTTTGGTACGCGTTTTTCGAAACGACTTACCACATCTCTAACTGTTGGCACGATCAATCACTCCTTGCAATTCATTAAAGGCTTTTTCAAACTGCTCAATTTTTTCATGTTGAGGAGTCTTACTCTTTTGTAATTGTTCCAAAATCTCTTTATTTTTACGATTCAACCAATTCCACTTGGCAACAGATAATGCCGATGATTCTTTTAATAAAATTGGACCGTATTTTAATTCTAGTTCTGTATAATCTACACGCTTATCCACTGGTTCTGCTACGATAATTTCATACAAACGATGATTATCTTCGACAACCGTTTCTTCTACAATGTGATAAGAGTGATTCATTAACCATTCACGCACAAAATGCTCTGCCACATTTGGTTGAAGAATGAGTCTTTCACGTCCGTTTAGATGACCGCCATTGTAACCAGCTTCGAGAATTCTAGAAATGAGTTCTCCACCCATTCCACAAATCGTGACAGCCGTAACCTCGTCTTCTTTAGAGAGAATTTGAAGACCATCTCCCAATCGAACTTCTATACGATTTTCCATCCGATAATCACGAACGGTTTGCTTGGCAGACAAATAGGGACCTTCTACAACTTCTCCAGCGATACCAGAAGTTATTTGGTCGTTTTGGATTAAGTACACTGGTAGATAAGCATGATCGCTACCAACATCACATACTTTTGATCCGTTTGGAACAAAACTAGCCACGCGTGTTAATCGTTCTCCTAATTCAATCATTTTATACCTCTACATTCTTTTTCACTATGAAATAAATAACACTTTCACACCAATACTCTTTAAATAAGCAACGGTTTCAGGATCTGCTGTGTGGTCTGTAATTAAATGAGTAATCATATTACAGTCAGCAGTATGAAAGTTCGAATCACGACCGACCTTAAACCCTTCCGTAACGATAATTCGATGTCCTGTCGTACGCTCTAAAATGACACGATTCACAGCAGTTTCTGGAAGTGCGTAAGTGGAAATACCATTTTTACTGATTCCCCCAACGCCTAAGAAACAAATATCTGCTCTAGCTTTTGAAAAAGAGTTAATCGCGAAATCTCCAACGAGAGATTTTTTCTGCTCGAAAATTTCCCCTCCACTAATCACAACGGATGCTTTCGTAGATGGTTTTTTGAAGATGGAACGACCATTATTCGTTAAAATCGTTACATTTGCATCGGCTAGAAAATTTAATAATAAAAAGGCAGTAGAGCCTGAGTTAATAAAGACCATATCATGATCTCGTACTAATCCCGCGGCTCTTCTTGCGATATTTTTTTTCATGGAATTATATTGGATTTGTTCCACATTCTCTTGTTTAATTTTTCCAGCAAGGTAGCGGGCGCCTCCGTAGAAGCGCTCGATAACTCCTTGATCTTCAAATTGTTGTAAATCTCTTCGAATGGTGATTTCAGAAACTTCTAATTCTTTGGATAAGTCTTCTACAGACATCTCATGATTCTCTTGTAAAAGTTGTAGAATACGTTGTTGTCGTTTAAACACAACCCCTTTACTACTCTTCAAAGTTTCTTCCTCCTTTTAAAATTCCATTCAGGTCTTATTTAATTTTTAATGAAAGCTCATCTAATTGTTTTGTAGACACTTCACTTGGAGCTTGTGTCATTGGGTCAACAGCTGAGCTATTCTTTGGAAACGCGATAACTTCACGGATGTTGTCTTCACCAGCTAGTAACATTACTAAACGGTCTAATCCAAGCGCGATTCCTCCGTGTGGTGGGAATCCGTAATCTAGGGCATCTAACAAGAATCCAAATTGACTTTCGGCAGATTCTTTTGTAAATCCTAATACCTCAAACATTGCTTCTTGCATGTCGCGACGGTAAATACGTAATGAACCTCCACCTAATTCATAACCGTTTAATACGATATCGTAGGCTTGAGCTTTAGCAGAAGCTGGATCATCGATTAATGCTTGGAAATCTTCGTTCACTGGACGAGTGAATGGGTGATGCATTGCTACATAACGGCCTTCTTCAGCATCATGTTCTAATAATGGCCAATCAACAACCCATAGGAAGTTATATTTAGTTGTATCGATTAAATCATGTTTCTTACCGAAGTGTAAACGTAATTCAGATAATGATTGAGCAACGACTGCTGGTTTGTCTGCACAGAAGAATACGATATCTCCTACTTCAGCATTAATACGTTCACGGAAAGCTGCTTCTTGGTTTACGAGGAATTTCGCGATAGGTCCTTTTAGTCCATCTTCTTCCACTTTAATCCAAGCTAAGCCTTTAGCACCAAATTTTGCTACAAAGTCCGCTAAGCTATCTGCATCTTTACGAGAATACTCTGAAGCTAGCCCTTTTAAGTTAAGAACTTTCACTTCTCCACCGTTTTCGATACATGAACTGAACACTTTAAGGTCTGAATCTTTCATAATGTCACTCACGTCGATTAACTCTAAATCAAAACGAGTATCTGGTTTATCGTTACCATAACGAGCCATCGCTTCAGCAAATGAAATACGAGGGAATGGCGTTTGAACATCCACATCCAATGTGTCTTTCATTACTTTCTTCAATAAGCCTTCCATCATTTCTTGAATTTCTTCAGCTGAAAGGAAACTTGTTTCGATATCCACTTGTGTAAATTCTGGTTGACGGTCTCCACGTAAGTCTTCGTCACGGAAACAACGAACGATTTGGTAGTAACGGTCAAGGCCTGCACCCATTAATAATTGTTTAAATGTTTGTGGGGATTGAGGTAATGCATAGAAGCTTCCTTCGTGAACACGTGATGGAACCAAGTAGTCACGTGCTCCTTCTGGAGTAGATTTTGCTAAAATTGGAGTTTCAACATCAATGAAACCTTCAGTATCTAAATACTCACGAATGGAACGTGTTGCTTTATGACGTAAGCGTAAGTTTTCTAAAACTGGACGACGACGAATATCTAAATAGCGATATTTCAAGCGTAATTCTTCAGAAGCTTTTTGTTCATCATCAATATAAATTGGAGAAGTTTTCGCTTTAGAGAATACTTCTACTTCATCGACTAATAGTTCATATTTACCAGTTTTAAGATTTGGGTTTTCTAATCCTTCGCCACGATACGCTACTTCACCTGTTACTTGGATTACGTATTCAGAACGTAATTTTTCTGCGGTTTCAAACGTTTCTTGGTTACGCGTAGGGTTGAAGACAACTTGCATAATGCCTTCGCGGTCGCGTAAATCGATAAAGATAACTCCACCATGGTCACGACGTTTTGCCACCCAACCATCTAGCGTTACTGTTTGTCCCACTAATTTTTCACTAATTAATCCACAATATTCTGTTCTTCTTTTCATATCCATCCCTCTTTCTAGTTACCGAAGTACTCATCAATCGCCGTAGTATCCATTGTGATTTGTCGATAGATACTATCGAAATCGCTATATAGCTCTTGTAAGTCGACTTTTACTTCTTTACCAGTCTTCATAACTTTCACTGGTACTTGTTTTGTTTCTAATTCTTCTTCACCTAGTGTGATGACCACTTTCGCGCCATATTTTTGAGCGTTCTTGAATTGTGGTTTTGCTTTACGTCCAAAGAAATCACGGTCTACTGAGTATCCTTGTTGACGAAGTGAAATCGAAAGTTTTAATACTTCCTCTTCCGTTGCTTCTCCAAGTCCAACCACATAAACATCTAATTCTTGTAATTCAGGAACTTCTACTTGTTCGTCTTTCATTAATAACACAAGACGTTCCATTCCAAGTCCAAATCCAAAACCAGGTGTTTCAGGGCCATCGAGTTCTTGTACAAGACCGTCATATCGTCCACCGCCACAAATTGTAGTTTTGGCACCAAATGATTTAGAATCTGTCATGATTTCAAAAATTGTATCTTGGTAGTAGTCAAGACCACGTACCATTGTTTCATCGATTTCAAATGGAATCTCTAATGCATTTAAGTATTGTTGTACTTTCTCAAAATGAGTACGTGCTTCATCCGATAAGAACTCTAAGATGCGTGGCGCATTTTTTACGATTTCGATATCACGTTTGTCTTTACTATCTAACACACGTAATGGATTTTTGTGGAGACGATTTTTTGAATCTTCACTTAATTCATCTGCAAATGGTTCTAAATAACTTATTAGCGCTTCACGGTATTTTATACGGTCTGCTGTTTTTCCTAGTGAATTAATCACTAAGCGCATATTTGATAATCCTAATTCTTTTAATAAATCCCAAGCCATCGCAATTGTTTCAACGTCTGTGGCAGGATTTGTAGAACCAAACACCTCAACTCCTAATTGGTGGAATTGACGAAGACGTCCTGATTGTGGACGCTCATAACGGAACATTGGAGCCATATAATACACTTTATAAGGTTTCTTATGTTCTGGTCCGAATAATTTATTTTCTACATAGGCACGAACAATCGCTGCCGTTCCCTCTGGACGAAGTGTAATGTGACGATCTCCTTTATCGTAGAAATCATACATCTCTTTTGAAACGATATCACTCGTATCCCCAACACCACGGCTAAATAAATCGTAGCTTTCAAACATCGGTGTACGCATTTCTTCAAATTGATAATCGCCTAAAATAATGCGTGCTGTTTCTTCGATATAGTGCCAAATTTTAAGTTCTTCAGGTAATAAATCGGCTGTTCCTTTTGGTTTTTGAATCATATGAATCATCCTTTCTTTCGATAAAAATAAAAAAATCCCAACTTCAATAGAAGTCAGGACGAAATTTTCGTGGTACCACCTTAGTTCGGAAAGAGCTCTTTCCCTCTTAATGATAACGGAATTACCGGAATAACTTTGCATTATTCTCCTCAAGAGTGTCTTTCCTTGTACGTTAGAAGCTTTCAGCCACGGCTTCTATCTCTTTAGTGTACGTCTTTTTCTCTGTCTAAGGATTTATATTGTTGGTATAAAGAATACTAGAGCGATGCGCATTTGTCAAGAAAATCTAATTATTTTTTAATCTCAAAACTACTAAAAATGAAAAAGCAAAATGTAACATATATGTTACATTTTGACTTTTTACGGTTTATTGAATTAATTTGTCAATGGCCTTAATGACGCCATTGTTTTCATTGGTATCTGTGACGATGTCCGCAATAGTTTTTACTTCTTCGCTGGCATTTCCCATCGCAATGGCAAGTCCTGCGTATTCTAACATTTCGATGTCATTTGCTGCGTCTCCAATAGCCGCTATTTCACTTGGTTTG
>CALHVK010000093.1 GCA_938039195.1 uncultured Carnobacteriaceae bacterium | reverse complement strand
GAAGGAACGTGAAACGTTCTGCGGACGTTTGAGGAAACGCACGCCATTTCTGCGAGGTCGAGTTCAACTTGACTAGGCAGAAAGACAAAAGACAAGAAAAACCTCACAGTGTGAGGTTTTTCTGCTTTGTAGTCTTTCGCCCGCAAAGTTTATTAGACTTTCTTGAATCCCAAGGGATGAAAAGAAAGTCAATAAACCAGTGCGCGATACGAGAACGAGCTCACATTGTGAGCTCGTTTTCCTTTTATTTATAAAGAAAACTCCTCCAGATGGAGGAGTTTTTGCATGTTAACGATTCATATTCACGACTTTTGCTAAGTTGTGGCGTGAGCGAACTTCTACAAGTCGTTTGATTTCCGGACATTCTGGTAGAGGCTCCCCATTACAAATTTCACTAATGGTATCCGCCGTAATACTATTTGGCAGTAAGATTCCATAAGAATGATTTGAATTATCGAAGATGACAAGAGAAGGCGTGTGCGTTACATTCATCTCTTGAGCAATTTGTAAATCACGGTCATATGCTGTTTTTACAGCAGGACTAGCTTTATCTTCGTAAAACATTTTCTTATCAATTTCAATATTATCTAAAATTTCATCGAGTAACTCTTTACTGTACTCACGATTATTATGATGAATTTGGTGTTGCAACTCAAATAAGAATTGACGACCAGGACGTTTCCCTTGTAAGAGGGCAGCTTTATACGAAAGAGCTGCATCATATATTTTTGTATAGATTTCGTTTCTTAAATCTAAGTTCGTTTCATCGAGCTTTTGGTTTTTCATATATTGATTAACCGTTTGTAAATTATGAAACGTTACGAATTGGTAATGTACCTTAAACTCAGAATTGCGAACAAATTTTAATAGTTCGTTTTCACAGCGATAACAATATGATCCCAATGGATTCACGAATAAATATAATTCGAAAATCTTTTCGTGTGAAGTGCGTTCTGATAGATTTTTTGTTTTTGAAGTACTCAAAATCCTACACCCCTGTTCCCTAATTAACTTTGTAACACTATTGTAACATAGTTCGTTGAAATGTCAGAATAATTTGCACAACGCGTGACATTTGTACTTATCTCGTGGACAGTGCACGCTTAATTTTACTTTCGGCTTGGCGTCGTTCGATATTGTATTTGGCTAGAATACCTAAGAATACCGGTTCTCCGAGCTCGAGACTACGAACTTCCATTTCCATCTCAAAGTCGACCTTGCCGTTATAGTGACTTTCATCGAGAACAAGCCATTCATTCTCAGAAAGGGCACCTTCCAATCGATGTGTGGTCAACAGTGCAGTCTGCATAACGGTTTGAATGGAAATTCCTTCCTTATCTAACGCCTTTCGAATCGATGGTGGAAGCGGGAATTGTTTGTCGTTATTATATTGGTTCAGAATATCGACTGGAAGAAGCTCTGTAAACTCGAGGACTTCAAGGCTACTTTGAGGAATCTTTAGCGTAATTTCGCCGGTGTCTTTTCCTTCAACGATGCGAATCCGAAGGGCCATTTTATGCTTTTGGAGGAGCCCTTTGTAATCGTAGTAGCTATTGGTTTGTGTGACGTCTTTGGTGAACACGTCTTTATAGTCTTCCACAAGAGAAGTGTATTGCTCTTTTGTCAGTAAATTCTTGAACTCTTTTTCGATTTCTGGCATCTGCATTCCTCCTTCAGCAGTCTATTGTAGCTCATTTTATGACAGATTTGAAAAAAATCGCCTTAATTTGTCATGATTCCCTATAAAATATGGTATGATAGAGAACGGAAATGAAAAAAAGTAGGTGAAAATATGGAAACATGGGAAACACCCCTTGTAGAAGACTGGGAAGCCTTTCTAGCTCCGTATTATCAAGCAATAGAGGAATTAAAAATTAAATTAAAGGGTATTAGACGTCAGTATCGTCAAGAAGGGAAACACGCACCGATTGAATTTATCACGGGTCGTGTGAAGACTCCAGAGAGTATTGTAGAAAAGATGCAAGTTCGTAATATTCCCAGAGAAGAATTCCTTGAAGGTGTCCAAGATATTGCTGGTCTTCGGATTATGTGTCAGTTTGTTGATGATATTTATGAAGTGGTTCGCTTGATTCGTCAGCGTAATGACTTTGATATTGTGATCGAACGTGACTATATTCAAAGTAAAAAAGCAAGTGGCTATCGTTCGTACCATATCGTGTTGGAATATCCCGTTCAACGAATCGAAGGGGAAACAAAGATTCTTGTAGAAATTCAAATTCGTACCCTCGCGATGAATTTCTGGGCAACGATTGAGCACTCATTAAACTATAAATATAAAGGGGAATTCCCTGATACGATTCATGAGCGCTTGGAACGTGCTGCAGAAGCGGCGTTCTTGCTAGATGAAGAGATGTCTCAAATACGAGAAGAGATTCAAGAAGCGCAATATATTTTTGCAATTAATAAAGAAAATCAGCGTAAAAGAAAGAAACGGAGGGACTCATGATGAAAGTCGGTTTATATGGAAACCAAACAGAAAAAACAAAAGCAGTCATGAATGCCTTCGACCGCTTATGCCAAGAAGGGTGTTTTGAGCGTGATGACGAGCATCCGGATGTCGTGATTACGGTCGGCGGAGATGGAACGCTTTTAGGGGCTTTTCATCATTACCGCAATCAATTAGACAGTATCCGTTTTGTGGCGATTCATACAGGCCACTTAGGTTTTTACACGGATTGGCGTGACTTCGAAGTGGATCAATTAATCGAGTCTTTGAAACAAGACAAAGGAGAGCATGTGAGCTATCCATTGCTCGATGTGAATGTAAAGTTTAAAAGCGGAGATGTCATTCGTTATGCAGCTTTGAATGAGGCAACCTTACGTAAAGTGAATGGCACGCTTTTATGCGAAGTGTATATTAATGGCGAATTATTCGAAAACTTCCGCGGAGATGGGCTTTGTGTGGCAACACCAACTGGCTCAACGGGTCTCAGCAAGTCTCTAGGGGGTGCCGTTGTGCATCCGCGTGCAGAAGTGATGCAAATGACAGAAATGGCGTCGATTAATAATCGTGTGTACCGTACGCTTAGTTCGCCAATGATTTTTGCAAAAGATAATGTCTTAACACTACGTCCTGAAAGTAAAGAGGGCATGGTGATGGCGATTGACCATTTAACGTATGATGCCAATGAGATTGAAGAAATTCAATTGCAAATTAGTCATGAGCGCATTTCGTTTGCGGCGTATCGTCATACACCATTCTGGGATCGTGTGGAAGATGCGTTTATCGGTTCGCGTGAAGTGAACTGTCGCGGAAATGAGGAAGTCCGTTGATTTTAACGTGGAATTACCCATACGAGTATCCGATGATGATGCGGTCCTTCTTGCAAGAAGTGGGGATTTCAAGAACCTTTCTTGCTCATGTCAAAACGCATGGGGACCTCCTTGTGAATGGTCGTCATGAAATTGTGTTAAAGACGCTCCAGCCTGGAGATGTTCTTACGATGGTGATTCCGCCGTCTGGAGAACATGAGACCGTGATTCCAAGTGAAGTGCCGATTGATATTTTATATGAGGATGATTATTTACTCATTATCAATAAGCCTGTTGGAACGGCTTCGATTCCGTCGAAGTTGCATCCAGACCATTCGATGGCGAATCGTGTGAAAGGATATTATAAGAGACGTGGTTACGCGGACCAAATTACGCATGTGGTGACGCGTCTTGACCGTGATACAACGGGAGTGATGATGTTTGCCAAGCACCGCGTTGTACATGCGTGGATGGACCAAGCTTTACGAGATAAAACCATTGAGAAGAAGTATTTAGCCATTGTTCATGATACAGCACCATTGGAAGAGCATGGCATGATTAATGCGCCGATTGGTCGGCATGAAGGCTCGATTATTAATCGTTGTGTATCAGAAGATGGGAAACCATCGCTAACAGAATATTGGAAGAAAGAAACGCTTGTTGGAGCGAACCTTGTCGAGATTTTACTACACACTGGGCGTACGCATCAGATTCGTGTTCATTTCTCATGGCTAGGGGCACCACTTGTGGGAGATGATTTATATGGTGGGGTAAAAGACGAGATTTTAGACCGTCAAGCCTTGCATTGTCATTCACTCACGTTTATTCATCCAATGACGAAAAAAGAAATTACCGTTGTGGCGCCACTGCCAAAAGACATGGACGAGTGGATAAAAGCCCACAAGCAATAAAGAGAGGAGAATCACCATTGAGCGAAATCGTATATGAATTTGAAGATATTTTAGAGCAAATTCAACACACCTTGGCAACGGAAGATAAACAACAGTTCCGTGAGATTTTCTTTGAGAATCATACGTACGACCAAGCGCAAATTTATTTAAGTTTAACGCTGGAAGAACGTAAATTAGCCTACCAATTTCTGACTCCTGAAGAAATGGCAATGGTGTTCGAACTACTAGAAGAAGACGTAGAAGATGTTGAAAAGTATTTAAGCGAGATGGATGAAGCCTATGTCTCACGAATGCTTGCGGAAATGTATTCCGATAACGCGGTAGACGTATTGAAGCAAGTGGGGGAAGAAAAGGTCCGCACTTATTTACGCTTGATGCCGCATAAGACTGCCGCAGAACTACGCCAATTATTAAATTATGATGATGATACTGCAGGAGCGATGATGACAACAGAATTTATCGCTGTGCGTGAATCAGATACATTAAAAACAGCGATGTCAACGGTCAAACGTTTTGCCGAAGACGCTGAAACCATCTACTATGTGTATGTCACTGACGATGAAAATCATTTAACAGGGATTCTCACGTTGAAAGACTTAATCGTGAAACCAGACGAAAAACTCGTCAAGGATATCATGATTGACCGTGTCGTAACGGTGCACGTGAATGATGCGCAAGAAGAAGTAGCCCAAACGATTAAAGACTACGACTTCCTTGCCATTCCAGTAGTCGACGATACGAATACGCTCGTTGGGATTATCACGGTCGATGATGCCTTAGACGTTATCGAAGAAGAAGCGACTAGTGACTATTCAGGTCTTGCCGGGGTAAACGTTGATGAAGCGCACCAAGGCGTGTGGGCAGGGATTGTCAACCGTCTTCCGGGGATTGTGACGCTTCTCATCATGGGGACTGTGACAGCTGTGCTCTTTAGACATTATGAACCGATTATTCAACAAGCAAGTATCTTTGCCATCTTTATTACGTTGATTACAGGTACTGCCGGGAATACAGGGACGCAATCTCTTGCGGTAGCGATTCGTAAGATTGGTCTTCACGAAGAGGAACAGTCTTTCTGGAAAGTGCTCGTGCAAGAGGGGGCAACAGGCTTTGGTATCGGGTTGATTTCCGGGGGAATGGTATTTGGGATTGTGAGTCTATGGCACGGTAGCATCGTTCTTGGTGGTATTATTGGCTTTGCGATGTTTGCTTCGATTTTCGTGGCGGCATTAACAGGGACTTGTATTCCATTTGCGTTGGAGAAATTCAACTTTGATCCATCCATTGCCAGTGGACCATTTATTACAACTGTTAACGACTTAACATCTGTGTTAGTTTATTTCACGATTGTGAGTCAATTTATTTCAGTATATTTAGCACAATAAAAAAACGATAAGGTATATAGACGATTCTGTCTGTAACCTTATCGTTTTTTTCTAAGCACCTTTTTTCGTATCCTGTGGAGTTGAGTTCGAAATCGCAGAAATGGCGTGCGTTTCCTCAAACGTCCGCAGAACGTTTCACGTTCCTTCCGGCGTTCGAGTCCAACGTTCCATTTCTAAGCGCGATTTCTCACATCCTGAATTTTAAAGTATTCTTGTAAATACTTCGCTAATCCATTTTCGTCATTTGTGAATGGAGTAATGGCGTTTGCGATGTTTTTTAATTCATCAATTCCATTTTTCATCGCAACACCGTGTCCTGCGTATTCAATCATTTCTAAATCGTTGTCTTCGTCTCCAAAAGCAAGGATATTTTCTTGTTTAATTCCGTAGTAGCGTGATAAGTGCTCTAGCGCTTTTGCTTTATGAATGCCAGGTGAAATCACTTCTAGACATGGGAAGCTGCCGCCCCAAGTACGGATTTCAATTTCATTATCATAGCGGTCTAAGATTTTTGATTTAATCTCTTGTTGTTTGTCAATATCAGAGAAGAGAGCAACGGCTGTTGGTTGTTCTTTGAGTTTTGTGTTTTTACCAATCACGATTGGCTTTTGGTCTTTTGGATAAAACGGACACTCTGGAAGTTCTTCCATATCTGAATATACAAGTTCCGTTCCTTCGACCATTAAGTAATCGACCGGTAGCGTTTTGTTAAAGGCCACTAAATCAAGTACAAATTCTGAATCGAGTGTGATGTGGTATTTTCCATCCCATTCAGGCATCCCTGGAATATGGCAGAGGGCACCGTTGAAGTTTGCGATTGGGCCGCCTAGGTTTAGTTGGTCGTAATATTGTTTTGAATTACGGTAAGGGCGACCAGTGACAATGGCTACCTCATGACCTAAGTTTTTCACGGCATGAAGGGTTTCAATCGTTTCTTGTGTCAGTTCTGAATTGTTGTTTAATGTAGTTCCATCAAGGTCGATGGCAATGAGTTTCTTTTCCATTCTTTCTCCTTTCAAAGTGGTTTTCTAAAAGCAGAAACTTGTTTTCAAAGTTTCCATCAAGTACAATATCTGTATAAGTTTACCATATTTTTGATTAAATAAGAAAGAGGAAGTTATGATTCAAATTGATTATCGTGAAGTAAATGGTGTCCCATATGCTGAAGTAGTGGATGCATCATTAAAAGACAAAGTAATCCCAATTGTGGTGTTTTATCATGGCTGGACAGGTAGTAAAGACCGTGTGGTAACCATTGGAGTCGAACTAGCCAAGCGTGGCATGCGCGCGATTTTACCAGACCAACACTTACACGGAGACCGTGGTGTGCGTCTAATTGGCGGCGAAATCTGGGAAATTGTGGCTAATAATATTAAAGAACTTCCTATTATTAAAGAAGAAATGAGACAACGTGGGCTCTTAGACGAAGCGAAGTTTGGAGTATCTGGTTTAAGTATGGGTGGTATTTCAACGTATGCGTTGTTCAATCAATATCCCGATATTACCGCAGCAGCGAGTTTAATGGGGAATGCGGATCCTGCTCGTTTTGCTAAATGGACAATTTCTTCGGTTTGGATGACAGGAGCTACACAGGAGCAATGTGACGCATTAGAAGCTGAGATTGAAAAGAATAAAGCCTTCTTAGATGCAATGGCGCTTGCGAAACATCCTGAACGTATTAATGGACGTCCGTTATTCTTATGGCATGGAACTGCAGATGATAAAGTACCATACGAATTGAATAAAGAATTTTATGAAACCATTAAAGACGAACCATACGCGAAAAATGTAGAGTGGCATGAAACACCAGGTCAAGGGCATCTTGTGCCACATCAAGTGTTTGAAGATGTTGCAGACTTTTTCCAAAGAGTATTTCAATAGGAGTGTAGAAGATGACAGAAGAAAATAAAAATGCTGCAGAAGCAATGCAAGAGAAGATTCTAGAAGCTTTAGAAACTGTAATTGACCCAGAGCTTGGAATTGATATTGTAAATCTTGGGCTTATTTATCGAGTAGACTTGAATGAAGAAGGGCATTGCCAAGTGGATATGACACTGACAACAATGGGTTGCCCGCTAGCAGATATTATTACGGATGAGATTCATCGTGCATTAGCAGAGATTGAAGAAGTGAAGACAATTGATGTGAAATTAGTTTGGTATCCAGCATGGAGCCCAGATAGAATGTCACGTTATGCAAGAATTGCGTTAGGTATTAGATAAGGAAAAATCCCCACAGATGTGGGGATTTTTTTGTGCAATAAAATAAATTCTGTCAGATAAATACGTATGGTGAAATTATCATATATGATAATTTTCATGGTGCATTTAAGGGGGTGTGCAGTGGTTTAAGACGGGTCACATCGCGCAGTGGTTTATTGACTTTCTTTTCATCGCTCGCGATTCAAGAAAGTCTAATAAACTTTGCGGGCGAAAGACTACGAAGCAGAAAAACCTCACACTGTGAGGTTTTTCTTGTCTTCTGTCTTTCTGCCTAGTCTTCCCCCGGTCTCATCGGACGTTTATATTTGCTTTTTGATTCTTGTCGGATGATGGTATGTGGGGATTTGCGTCCCGCGTTTGAGTTTCGAAAGAGCATTTGCATTTTTTCGTCGTCGAAGAGTTCTAAGTTTTGATCGACGAAGTGACTCGCATCTGCTTTCCAATCCGAATGATAGTAATTAAATAATTCGGCCATGGCGACATTTTTGTCGGTGGCGCTCCCTTTAAATTCAGGGTCTGTTACATCTGTTAAGTATTGTTGCATTTTTGCAATTCTATTTTTATCAAAATCTGCCATAAGATTCGCCTCTTTTCAGTCTTATTTTAGCATAGAAGCTATTTTCTTAAAAGAAATTTTTTTAAAACTCTGTTCATTTAAAGAGGAATGTTTTATACTGTTACTTGCTAAATTTTTGAAGAGGAGGGTGTCTGATGGCTAAAGATATGACAAGTGGAAAACCGTTAAAATTAATTTGGAATTTTACGATTCCGCTGTTAATCGGAAATTTATTCCAACAATTATACAATATGGCTGATACTTTTATTGTAGGGCGGACTATTGGAGTGAATGCTCTAGCGTCCGTTGGTTCTACCGGAAGTATTGTCTTTTTGATTATCGGTTTTGCGACTGGTTTAACAGCAGGTCTAGCCATTCCATTAGCGCAACGATTTGGCGCGAAGGATTATAAAGGCGTGAAGCATAGTTTTTATGTGTCCATCTTGATTTCACTGGTCGTGGCAATTGTTTTAACGGCTTTGAGTATGATTTTCTGTCGTCAGATATTAGAAATCATGCAGACACCGTCCGAGATTATTGATGGAGCTTATGATTATTTAATGGTCATCTTTGGGGGTATTTTCTCCTCAATGGCCTATAATTTACTATCGAATATTTTCCGTTCGATTGGGGATGCAAAAACTCCTCTATATTTTCTTGTAGTGGCCTGCATTATGAATATTGTTTTGGATATCGTATTTATTGCTGGATTAGGAATGGGAGTAGAGGGAGCAGGATATGCGACTGTTGTGTCTCAAATTTTCTCAGCTATTGCCTGTGTGGTGTATATTTGGAAGAAAATACCAGTGTTGCGATTAACGAAAGAGGATTTAGTGGCGACACAGAAAGATATTCGAGAACATTGTCGTATTTCATTCCCGATGGCGTTTCAAGCTTCGATTATTGCGATTGGAACGATTATGGTTCAAATTGCATTGAATCAGTTAGGACCGACTTCGGTTGCCTCACACACAGCAGCACAAAAAATTGACCAGCTAGCGATTCTTCCAATGATGTCGTTTGGGGTGACGATGGCGACCTATTCCGCACAAAACTTTGGTGCGAAGAAATACGATCGTATCTGGCTGGGGGTTCGCGAATGTATCAAGTTATCGTTAACATTTGCGATTGGAATTGGGATTATTTTAAATCTCTTTAGTCCGATTTTGATTCGTGCCTTCGTTGGAGAGGGACACGAGGATGTGGTTGAATTAGGACGACTATTCTTCCTTACAAACGGGACAACGTATAGTTTCCTTTCATTACTCTTTATTTATCGATATACCTTACAAGGGGTGGGGAAAACATTTACACCGACCTTGGCTGGAATTATGGAACTCATCATGCGTTCTGTGGCGGCAGTGGTTCTTTCAAATATGTACGGCTTCGTCGGAGCAACGGTTGCCAACCCAATGGCATGGTTTGGTTCGATGGTCCCACTAATGATTGCTTACTATATGTTTAAAAATAAAATACAAAAAGCAGAGGGCAGTAGTTTGTAACTACTGCTTTTTCATTTTTGTGAAAAATATGAAAATAATGAAAACAACTTTAGAAGAAAATATGAATTATTAGTTGAAAACATCACATATTTATTGTAAAATAATTCTAATTAAAGCCTTATGGAGGAAAGAATAGATGAAAAAAGAACAATCAATTCGTAAAATTGGAAAACTTATTTTAGCAATCTCGTCATGTGGTGTTTTGTTAACAGCATTCCAAGCAAATAAATCAGTTTTTGCGGAAGATGCAACGACGACTACAGAAACGACTACTGCTGCAGCAACAACAGAAGCTACTACGGAAGCTACAACTGCAACAACAGAAGCAACAACGGAGGCTACAACTGCGGCTCCAACGCGTGCAGCAAAAGAAGTGAATGCTAAAGTAACAGGTACGATTAAAAACCATGATATTAAGTACTATGAATACTACACAGACGTAGATATCGCTGTAACCTTAACAGATGATGACGTGAAAGAAGGCGACTATGTAACAATTACTTTAGAAAACGTGGCGGTATTAGGTTCGTTAGCGGGTAAAGATGTTATTTATGAAGGAAAGAAAATTGGAACCATTTCGATTGAAAACTTCGAAAACATTAATAAAGCTCGTCAAGGTTCTAACGATAAAGCTCAAATGGAACAGGCTGAATTAGAATCAACACGCGTTACTTTAAAGATTACATTTACAAAAGCTGTCGAAGCGGTAAAACCTGATGTGTTGAAACAAGCACAGTTTACAATTAAATCAGATAACGCCTATAATGGTGCGGTTATTGCAAATAAGGACTATACTTTAAATCAAGTGATTAAAGTGGGCGATTCTTCTGTAACAAGTACAGTAGATATTCCAAAAGTTGAGAAATTTGCAACCGAGACAAACTCAATTCACATGCCACCTTCAGGAAATACGATTAAGTTCAACGAAGATGGATCATATGAAACAAGTTCAGAAATCCAAGTTCGTGGAAGAGAAGGGATGAAGGTTGGTTCAACTGTTGAACTAGAATTAAACGATGCTTCAGGAATTGAGTGGAAAACAAGTGGCGATACTGCTCTTAAAGTAGGAGATACATTTAAATCTAGCTTTATCTTACCAGTATATAGTTCATATGATGTGAACCAATATGGAGCTTATATTTTTCCAACTGGTGTAGAGCCAACATTCAAAGTTACATCTATTACAGATAAGAAAATCACGCTTGAAATGATTTCAGGAGATGTT
>CALHVK010000092.1 GCA_938039195.1 uncultured Carnobacteriaceae bacterium | reverse complement strand
CGGGAATTAGCTCAGCTTGGTAGAGCACTTGGTTTGGGACCAAGGGGTCGTAGGTTCGAATCCTGTATTCCCGATACGTATACAAATGAGAAAGCTAGACAGTTTGTCTAGCTTCTTTTTTTTGCAAAAAATGCAAGATGATTGGCAAAAGGCACATTCTTTTGTATAATTAAAGTCAAATATAGTCAAGGTAAAAGGAGGAAGATGGATGCAAAGTCAAAATCAAAATATGTCGGATTTGATTGAAAATTACTTAAAGAATGTACTGCATAAGAATGAAACAGTTGAAATCAGACGCAGTGAGATTGCAGACCAATTCAATTGTGTACCTTCCCAAATTAATTACGTGATTAATACCCGCTTTACCATTCAACAAGGGTATGTCGTTGAAAGTAAACGCGGTGGCGGTGGTTATATCCGCATTATGAAAGTGAATCTAGTGGACGAGATGGATATCTTAAATGAATTAGGAAATCTGATTCCAGAAGAACTTTCAGAGCGAGAAGGCAATCATTTATTACAAAACTTATATGAAAATGAGTTGATTAGTAAACGTGAAGCGCAAATGATGTCACTCATGATGGAGAAAGATACATTCCCTTCAAACGTAAAGAATGCTGCAGAGATTCGTAGTAATATGATGAAGAAATTAATCGACAATTTGAAATACAGTTAACTAGAAAGGAATAAACGCATGAGTGAAATTTTTACACCAAAAGCAAAGAGTGCAATGGTCTTAGCCGCAAGAGAAGCTATCCTGTTCAAACATCAAGCCGTTGGAACAGAGCACTTACTATTAGGATTAATCCTTGAACAAGAAGGCATCGCGGGAAATGTGCTTCGTGCTGCAGGGTTGACTGCGGAAATCGTTCGTTCTGAAATCGAGTCACTCACAGGATATGGGTCAAACCGTAAACCAATGGATCCGTACTTAATGCCGTATTCACCAAGAGCGAAGAAAGTGATTCTATCGGCTACCGATGAAGCCAAACGCCTCGAAGTACCACAAGTCGGAACAGAGCACTTATTATTAGCCTTATTACGCGAAGAGGTCTTAGCAACGAAGATTCTCCGTGATAACCAAATCGACCCTCAAGAGTTGATGAAAGAAATCTATGGCAAAATCGGAATTCAACCTTCAAACGCTGCAGCTTCTAAGAGAAAAGCACGTCCAGAGTCTTCACAAGAAGGAACGCCTACATTAAACAGCTTGGCACGTGACTTAACCGAATTAGCCCGTGAAGGCAAAATCGACCCAGTAGTTGGTCGTGAAGACGAAGTGCGCCGCATTATCCAAATCATTAGCCGTCGTACGAAAAACAACCCTGTCCTCGTTGGGGAACCAGGTGTTGGGAAGACAGCCATCGTTGAAGGTTTAGCACAACGCATGGTGAGCGGAGAAGTTCCTGAAGAAATCGCCGAGAAACGTCTCATGATGTTAGACATGGGTGCGGTTGTTGCGGGAACAAAATACCGTGGTGAGTTCGAAGAACGCATGAAGAAAATCTTGGATGAAGTGTACCGTGAACAAGATGTGATTCTCTTTATCGATGAGTTGCATACCCTTATCGGTGCAGGTGGGGCAGAAGGCTCTATCGATGCTTCAAATATCTTAAAACCAGCGCTTGCTCGTGGTGAAATCCAAGTTATCGGGGCGACTACGCTTGATGAATATCAAAAATATATCGAAAAAGACGCAGCCTTAGAACGTCGTTTTGCCTCTGTTCATGTGAATGAACCTAGCGCAGACGATACAGTTGAAATTTTAAAAGGGCTTCGCAAACGTTATGAAGACCACCACCGTGTGGAAATCACAGACGCAGCGATTGAAGCAGCCGTTCAATTATCGGTTCGTTATATTACGTCTCGTAAATTACCAGATAAAGCCATCGATTTGATGGACGAAACAGCCGCAAAAGCCCGTCTAGACCGCAGTGGGAAACACTCACCGCTTCAAAAGCTGGAAGCAGAAGTGGCAGACCTCGCACAGAAGAAAGACGACGCTATCCGTGAACAAAAATTCGAAGAAGCCGCTCGTTTACGCAAGAAAGAACAAGCCAAACGCGACAAGCTTGAAAAACTACGCCAAAAAGTAGAAATTGAAGCCAAACAAGAATTTGTGGCGGCGATTACGGATGAAGATATCGCAGAAGTCGTATCACAATGGACTGGAATTCCATTAAAACAAATGGAGAAAAAAGAAAGCGAACGTCTCGTTCATCTTGAAAAAGAATTGCATCAACGCGTGATTGGACAAGAAGAAGCTGTATCAGCGGTCGCTCGTTCGATTCGCCGTGCTCGTAGCGGATTGAAAGATCCAAAACGTCCAATCGGTTCATTCTTATTCCTTGGGCCTACTGGGGTTGGGAAGACAGAGTTAGCGAAAACATTAGCGGAAGCGATGTTTGGCGACCAAGACGCTCTCGTTCGTATCGATATGTCTGAGTACATGGAGAAACACGCGGTTAGCCGTTTAGTCGGTTCACCTCCAGGATACGTTGGATTTGATGAAGGCGGACAATTAACAGAGAAGATTCGTAACAAACCTTACTCTGTGATTCTGTTAGATGAAATTGAAAAGGCTCATCCAGATGTATTTAACATTCTGTTGCAAGTCTTAGACGATGGCCATCTGACGGATTCGAAAGGACGTAAAGTCGACTTCAGAAATACGATTCTTATCATGACGTCAAACCTTGGGGCAACGGCTCTAAGAGATGAAAAAGCAGTGGGGTTCGGTGCGAAAACGGTCCAACACGACCATACGGCAATGGAAAAACGTATTCGCGAAGAGTTGAAGAATGCGTTCCGTCCAGAACTATTGAACCGTATCGATGAAATTATCGTCTTCCATAAATTGACGAAACCTGAATTACGTCAAATCGTTCAATTGATGACAAAAGACATTAAGACTCGTCTTGCAGAACTCAATATCGAATTGAAATTCACTTCAGGTGTGATTGATCTAATCGCAGAAGAAGGATTCGACCCAGAATACGGGGCACGTCCAATTCGTCGTGCGATTCAAAAGAAAATCGAAGACCCACTTAGTGAAGCGCTCCTCAGCGGAGAAATTCGCTTCGGTCAAAAAGTGACAATCGGTTCTCAAAAAGGAAAAGTGACCATTAAAGAAACAAAAGTCGCTCCTAAAAAAGAAGCCGTTAAAGCTTAATAGGATAACGAAAATAGCCACTTCTATGAAAATAGAAGTGGCTATTTTTTTAATAACTTTGTTTTTGTAAGAGTAGGTGACAGAGCGTGAGGTCGTTCATGTCTTTGACGTTCAGCCCTGTTTGTTCCGCAAAACGATCGATGCGGTATTGCAAGGTGTTGCGGTGTAAGAAGAGTTTTTGGCTGGCCTTTGAGACATTTCCATGAGCGTCCCAGAGAGCCTCAATTAGTTCTTTCACGTCGTCTTCGCTTAATAAGAGAATCAATTCATCGGCAATCGGTGCGATGTCGACCAAAGCGTTGGCAATCGCCCATAACATCACTGGCGCAAATTCCAGACTGGAACGCTTGTGGGAATGCATTAAGTATTCCACGAAGAGCGCTTTTTCTGCTTGATAGAGAATTGGCACTCTGCTTGACGTTGCCCAGCGGTTTCCGATAAAGAGTTGTAATTCCACGGCGAAGTCATCTTCAATCGCGGATTGCACTTCAAAGAGCGTGCTTGCAAGCGACGTTGCGACTTCCGGGTTCACGACCAGTGTGTAGTGATGGCGGAAGTTTTTGAAGGCGGCAAGGGTCCCAACCGTTAAGTTCTCGACGAACTCCAGCCAGTCTTTTTCGAGGAAGACGCCTTCTTGCTTAGGAAATACCGCCAAGTGTACGCATTGGATATACGCAGTCGGTGTTGGCAATGTGCCTTTTCCTTCCAAGTACGCAAGCCAAGGATGCGTTGGAATCGTTGTTTTTGTCGGTTGTGTATTTAAGGTTTCGATGAGGAATCGTTCGCGCTCCGTTAAGCTCGATTCTAAGAGATAAATCACTTCACCGTTCAGCGTTACAGGAACCGTGTTTTGACCGTTTTCTCCAAGAAGAGCATCCGGGAACAATTCTTTCCAAGTCTTTTTCATAAGAACTCCTTTTTTGAAAAGTGTTTGCCTCTTAAGTATACACGTTGTTGCCTAGAGAATAAAGGTTCTTATACTATGATTTTATAAAGAAATTCGGTAGAATAGGACATATAGTCAATACAAGGGGGATCCGACATGTCAACAGAATGGTCATTAAAAGAAATATACCCTTCATTTGAAAGTGAAGAGTTTCAACGTGATTTTGAACGTTTTTCAAACTTTAGAGAGGTATTCAACGGCTTAACGCTCGAAGATAACTTAGAGTCTATCAAAGCGGCAATTGCGGCCTTAGAAGAGTTCAGCGTCTTAAGCAGCCGTCTTGGAAACTACATTAATTTAACATTAACAGCTAACACAACAGACGAAACAGCGAATAAATACCGTACATTATTCGGCAATGCGTATGCTTCGTTAAACAGTGCGTATACAAAAGTCTACAAATTCATCGGAAGCGTGGAAACAGATATCACCTCTGACGAAGATTTAAAAGACTACGAATTCTACTTTGCAGAAGCGAAACAACAATACAAACATCTATTATCGGATGAATTAGAAGATGTCATTGCGAAATTCTCTATCAGCGGAGGAGATGGTTGGGAACAACTCTTCGAAGCGATGACTTCAGGTGTTGAAGGCGAATTTAAAGGCGAAAAAGTAACGCTTAGCGAAATTCGTAATATGGCGTATGATGCTGATGCAGCGGTTCGTAAAGAAGCGTACGAAACAGAATTGAAGATGTACGATACGATTAAAGAACCAATCGCATTTGCCTTAAACAATATTAAACAACAAGTGCTTACAGAAACAAGCTTACGTGGATTCGAATCTCCACTAGCACAAACATTAGAAGCATCTCGTATGTCTCGTGAAACATTAGATGCACTTCTTGAAGCGATTCGCGAATATTTACCACAATTCCGCGCTTACTTAAAACATAAAGCAGCTCTTTTAGGTCATGAAAATGGATTACCATTCTACGACTTATTTGCACCAATCGGCGAAAGCTCACGTCGTTTCACAATCGAAGAGTCGAAAGAATTCTTATTAGAAAACTTCAAAGGCTTCTCACAAGATTTAGCGGATATGACAAAAGAAGCTTACGAAAACAACTACATCGACTTCTTACCACGTAAAGGAAAAGTAGGGGGCGCGTTCTGTAGCAACCTACCATTCATCAAACAATCACGTATCTTAACAAACTTCTCTGGTTCATTAAGCGACGTTGTAACGATTGCGCACGAATTAGGACATGCGTACCACGGTTTACATATCGAAAACCACCGTGTATTAAACCAAGAGTACTCAATGCCTGTTGCTGAAACGGCGTCAACTTTCAACGAAAACATCGTGATGAATACGGTGATTAGCGAAGCAAGCGATGCTGAAAAAGTAGCGTTATTGGAATCACAATTACAAGATACAACACAAATCATCGTGGACATCTACTCACGTTACTTATTCGAAGCCTCAGTATTCGAAAACCGCGAAAAGAGCTTCATGTTCTCGAAAGATTTAGAACAATTAATGTTGGATGCGCAAAAAGAAGCATACGGAGACGGATTAGATCCAGACGCAATGCACCCATATATGTGGGCTTGCAAACCGCACTACTACAGCAGCAACTTAAGCTTCTACAACTTCCCATACGCATTCGGAGGATTGTTCTCTAAAGGCTTATATGCCATCTATCAAGAGCAACCTGAAGGATTCGTTGAGAAATATCAAGAGTTATTGCGTGCGACAACGGTGACTTCTGCGGAAGATACTGCGAAGGTGTTGGGCGTGGATGTGACGGACAGCGCATTTTGGAAGAAGGCACTCGCGCAAGTTGCCGATAACATCGAGCAGTTCATTGCTTTAACTCCGGTGAAAGCATAAAAACATCTTGCGATGTTTCGTTCATTCCGTTGGAATAAAACAAAATCATTAATAGTGCTATAAAGTACTTCGAGCCCTTTCGGATATCTTCATAGCAATCATTATAGCTGTACCGGGCTGAGCCTTATGTCTCAGCTCCTATCGAGCCTCAAAGTGACTCTAGGAAATGAATTTCCAGAGTCACTAATTCGCATCGATTACACTCGCTATGATGATTGCTATAGAATCCGAAGGGCTCTTTCGTACTTTTATGGAGTTTATTTTTGTTTTATTCCAGCGAGTTTGTAGTGCTTCGCAAGATATTTTTATGCTTTCATTTTTTTGATAAACTGCTGCGATGTTATCGGCAATGCTTAGGAAGGGAGCGGCAGAAGTGTGGTGCTTCATTATTGGAGTGAGTTTAGCGATTCTGATTGGTTTAATTTAAATAGATTGTTGCCGTGTTGTCGCGAATGCTTAGGAAGGGGATCGCATTGGCGGTGGGTGCTATAGACTATGTAAATGAGGGATTACAGAAAATAGATGGAGTAATTATCATTTCATACAGTAATAAAAAATGCCCTACTGATGTAAGGCATTTTTTGATGATTGTGGTTCTAGTAATAAAATGTACTTTATTTTTTTGAGAGGATTCTTATTGAAATTAGTATTCCTATGACAAAAGCAAAGGAAAAGATACTTGTTTCGAGGTGTGATAGAAGTAAAATTTGTATTGGTTTTACGTAACCAAAGTAGAGAAGTGCCAAAAGAATAATTATGACGCAATATGTTGTAGCAGTCATAATACCACTTCTAAGGATTTTAGAACTGGTTACAATTGTGATTACTAAAGTTGTCCATATGATATTTGAGAAGAATATAAATACGATTCCCCATAAGGCGTTAGGAGAGAGTCTTTGTATGTCATGAGTGAGCATATGAATTCCATAAACGTTGAAGAAAGGAAGCAGGAAAAAGCTGAATAGAATTATTACTGCTAAAAATTTTTTCATTGTTAGATTCTCCTTTAAATATATTGATAATCACTTATTTTCAAGATGATATCTTCAACTCTATTTTACTATTTTCAAGGATAATAAACAATAAAATGTGTAAAAATTCACATAAGGTGATTGAAAAATAAGGGAATTGCACTGGTGTGGGGACTTTTGGAGGGAGTGGGGACAAAATAGGCTTTTTTATTGGATTTAACCGATTTTTTATATTGCATATAGGGGGAAAGAGGAGTACCATTAGGGTATCAACCTTAAAGGAGATGAAGTTATGTTTACGTTAACAAAGGAATTGACGAAACAATATAAAGAAAGTTTTCAAAGTAAGCCAGAGCGTATCGTGGCGCAAAATGCTGCGGTGAAGAATGGCTTGAAAGGATCTAGTGAGACGGTCGCTTCTGTTGTGGAAAATCAGCCGGTGTATTCGATTGATTTGGAACACGGGAAAGTAGCCAACCAAAAGGCTTCTGGTCGTTGCTGGATGTTTGCGGCGCTGAATACATTCCGCCACAGACTCTTTAATAACTTCAAGCTCGAAGAATTTGAACTCTCACAAAGTTATACATTTTTCTGGGATAAATACGAAAAGGCCAATTATTTCCATGAAAATATTTTAAAAACTGCGGGCGAACCTGTGACAAGCCGCAATGTAGCCTTTCTTTTACAAACACCTCAACAAGACGGTGGGCAATGGGATATGATTGTGTCACTCTTCAAGAAATATGGGGTTGTGCCAAAGAGTGTGATGCCGGAAAGTTTTTCAAGCTCGGCTTCAAGCGATTTGAACAAATACTTAAATAAAAAACTTCGTCAAGACGCTAAAGTGCTTCGTGACTTAGTGGCACGTGGCGCTAGCGAAGAGGAAATCAACGAAACGCGTAAACAATTAATGCAAGAAGTGTACGACTTACTTAGCGTGACGCTTGGAACTCCGCCAGAAACATTCGACTTCGAATATCGTGATAAAGATAAGGAATTCCACCGTCACTTGAATTTGACACCACAAAGCTTCTTCGAACAATTCGTGGGCTTGAACTTGGACGATTACGTGTCTATCATCAACTCACCAACAGCGGACAAACCATTCAATCGTTCATACACTGTTGACATGCTTGGAAATGTTGTTGGCAACCAAGTGCGTTACTTGAACTTAGACATGGCAACGTTCAAAGAATTAGCGATTCGCCAATTAGAACAAGGCGAGTCAGTTTGGTTCGGTTGCGATGTCGGTCAATCTTCTAACCGAAGTAACGGTCGTCTTGCGCTCAATAACTTTGACCTTAAAGGCTTAACTGGAATCGACTATTCACTTACTAAAGGCGAACGTCTTGAATACGGCGATAGCTTAATGACACACGCGATGGTATTAACAGGGGTGAACCTTGTGGATGGTAAACCTAATCGCTGGAAAGTGGAAAACAGTTGGGGTGAAGAATCTGGGGTTGAAGGGTTCTGGATGATGAGCGATGCGTGGATGGATGAGTTTACGTATCAGATCGTTGTCAGAAAAGATTTGCTTACAAAAGAGCAACTCGACGCTTTCAACAGCGAACCAATTGTGTTAGCACCATGGGATCCAATGGGTTCCTTAGCCTAATCTTGTAAAAAAACAAAATAAGTCCTCTGGACATCTTCATAGTGGTGACAGTAAAGGCACCGGATTGAGCCGAAGTCTCAATTCCTAGCAAGCTTCAAACCGAGGGTAAGTGATAAATCACGAACCCTCGGTAATTCACATTGCTTGCACTTCTTTACTGTTCCCACTATAGAGTCCAGAGGATTTTTGTTTTTTTGATTAGGCAAAGTAATAGATGTATCCTAGAACTAACTCAATTGGTTGTGTGAAGCGGAGTTGTCTTTTGCCTTTTAGGCTAGGGTGCATAGTCTAGGGACTTTTGTTTTTTTGATTAGGCTAGATTAAGTGCATCCTAGTGCTAATACAATTGGTTGTGAAAAGTCGAGTTGTCTTTTGCCTTTTAGGGCTAGGGTGCAGAGTCCAGAGGATTTTTGTTTTTTTGATTAGGCTAGATTAAGTGCGTCCTAGTGCTAACTCAATTGGTTGTGTGAAGCGGAATTGTCTTTTGCCTTTTAGGGCTAGGGATGCTGAATAGACTTTCTGAAATTAACATATTTGTTAATTGAAGTGCACCCCAAAAGTTAGACAGAAAATCTAACTTTTGGGGTGCTTTTTTATGAAATTAACTTAT
>CALHVK010000091.1 GCA_938039195.1 uncultured Carnobacteriaceae bacterium | reverse complement strand
CCTTGCGGCTAACCTGCGAACCGTCATCGCCTATGAACGCCTTTTCTCACATCCTAGTCGTTCATCAAAGCTTCTAATTGTGCTAGACGTTGTTCGAACACGTCGAATGCGTCGTATAAGTAGTCTTTCTTCGTCATGTCTACGCCGGCTTTTTTCATTACTTCGATTGGAGCGTCGCTGCGTCCTGCACGTAAGTAGTTTAAGTAAGCTTCTAAATCTTCTGGAGTACCATGTAAGATTTTATCTGATAAAGCAGTTGCTGCAGCCATACCAGTTGCGTATTGGAATACGTAGTAATTCATGTAGAAGTGAGGGATACGTGCCCATTCGTATGCGATTTGTTCATCTTGGATGACATTTGCATAGTATTTCGCGTTGATTTCGCTATAAGCTTTTGCGATTGATTCTTGTGTTAATGGTTGGCCTTCTTGGTCCATTACGTGAATCTTATGTTCGAATTCCGCAAATTGTGTTTGACGGAAAATAGTTGATTTGAAGCGGTGTAAATAGTTGTTTAAGATATATTTTTGCGCTTCTTTATCTGTATGTTTCTTCAACAAGTAATCTGTTAAAATGTTTTCGTTTGTTGTAGAAGCAATTTCCGCTAAGAAGATTGAGTAATCTCCATATTGTTTTGGTTGCGTGTTACGAGTGAAGTAGCTGTGTGCACTATGTCCTAATTCGTGAACTAATGTGAAGAAGTTTGATAATTCATCATGCCAGTTCAATAGGATGTATGGTGCTGTTGAGTATGCTCCACTTGAATATCCACCACTGCGTTTACCGATGTTTTCAGCAACGTCAATCCAACGATCAGCGTATGCTTTCTTCATGATTTCATTGTACTCTTCGCCAAGTGGTTTCAACGCTTCAATACTTGCTAGAGATGCTTCTTGATAGTTGTATTTAATTGGAGCGTCGCCTGTAATTGGTACGTATAAATCATACATATGCAATTCATCTAAGCCTAGCGCTTTTTGTTGTAATGCAATATAACGGTGTAATAATGGTAATTTTTCGTTTACCACTTCTACTAAAGCATCGTACACTTCTTCAGGAACTTGGTTTGAAGCAAGTGCTGCTTGACGCGCTGAATCATAGTTATGAACTAAGGCGCTGAAGTTATGCCCTTTTACTTCTGTACCAAGTGTGCTTGCGAATGTATTTTTCAAGTTGATGTAAGGTTTGTACAATGTTTCGAACGCTTCCTTACGAACATCTTGGTTTTTAGACTCGATATAGACTGAGTAGTTTCCGTTTGTCAACTCCACTTTTTCGCCATCTTCAGTTGTGATTTCGTCAAACTTGATATCAGCATTGTTTAATAAGTTGAATGTTTTGCTTGATCCTTGGAAAACTTCACTTGCTTTTGATAATAAAGCTTCTTCTTTATCTGAAAGCACGTGACCTTTTTTAATGCGCGCTGTTTCTAATAAAACGCGGAAGTCTTCTAATCCTGGTTCTTGTTTGAAATACTCTTCGAACTCTTCATCAGATAATGCTAAAATTGCTGGAGCAAACCATGCTGAAGCACCTGAGAATTCGATGTATGTTGAGAACGCACGTTGGTTTAAGACTTGGTTTTCGTTATTTGAAGTATCTTGGTCTGCTTTTAAATGTGAGTATACATAAGCCGTTTCAATCTTATCATCTACTACGTTTAAAAGATTCAAGAATGCTAATAATGATTTCCCATCTTTTAATGCTGTATCTTTTGCAGCGGAAATTGCAGGAATTTGTGATTTTACAAATTCTAAATCTTTTTCAAATCCTTCGTTTGATTCGTAAATTGCGGAAAGGTCCCATGTTAATTCTACTGGAACTTCTTCACGTCTTAATGGTTTTTTATTGGCCATTATAATCCCTACTTTCTAAAAAGTTGATAGTCCTAGTGTACTATGAAATGGATTCTTTTTAAAGGTTTTAAGCCAAATTTTACACAAAAAGAGACCAAATGAACCACTTTTTATTCATCTGGTCTCTTTCATTAGTCTTCAAGGAATGTCGCTTTATCTAAACTATCTGTTCCGATAATGGCTACAAGAACAACATCTTCACGAATAAGGAAATCCGCAAATACTTTTGTATTCAAAGATTCATCCTTTGCTTCACGATATCCGATTAAGTTTAAATCATAATCTTTACGCAAGTCTAAATCGCTTAATTGTTTTCCAACCCATGATTTTGGAGGATAAAATTCCACAAGCGAAATATTGCCATCGAGTGAAATCACTTCGGCTAGTTTATGATGAAGAATATTCTTCACAAGACGAATTCCTGTCTCTTTTTCTGGATTCACGACACGTTGCGCACCCATCTTCGTCAAGATTTCTGTCGTTGTACGACTCTTTGCTTTAGCGATGATTTCTGGAACGCCCAGTTTCGTACAATGCATCACGGCTAGAATACTCGCTTCTAAACTAGACCCTGTGGCTACCACCACCGTGTCGCAGTCGCCAATTCCAATTTCTTTCAAAACTTCTTCGTCTGTCACATCGGCAATGACTGCCTTGGTGACAAGTGGTTCAATACGGTTAACGGTTGTTTCATCACGATCAATAGCAATAATGTCGCAATCATATTCACTAAGCTGTTTGGCAATCGTCATCCCAAACACACCTAGTCCTAAAATTCCAACTGTCTTTCTCATTACAATCCCTACTTTCTATCCAATTAATAATGGTGCTTTGGCATACTTCATATCCAGAGCTTTGTTCTTTCGATTTGAAAAACTTAATAGTACGGTCACCGGTCCAATACGTCCAATAAACATCAACAACATAATCACAATTTTCCCGAGGAAGGATAAGGTTGGTGTTAAATTCGCCGTCACCCCTACCGTACATACCGCTGATATCGTTTCAAACAAGGTATATAGTAGTGGCACATCTGGGTCCGTTAAGCTGAGTAAGAACACACTCGTTAGAATCAGTGTTGTAAACACGATAAAAATCGTTAAGGCTTTTCTGGCCATCTCTTGTGAAATACTATGGTGTCTAAATTGAATCATTCCCTCATCGTACACTTCTGAGCGAATGAATAACAGCACTACTAAGAAGGTTGTCGTCTTCACCCCACCGGCCGTCCCGCCAGGAGAGCCTCCAATCAGCATTTGAATACAATAAAGAAGAATACTCGTTGGATGTGCATTCGTATAATCAATTGTCGCAAATCCAGCGGTTCTCATCGTTACAGTTTGAAAGAAGCTCACGAGTACCTTATCGAAGAAAGATAGATTTCCAATCGTATTTGGATTATTCCATTCGGTTAACAAGGTTAACACCGTTCCACTAAGTAAAATAATCCCTGTCAACCAAAGGACAATCTTCGTATGATACTGCAATCGTCTATAAAACGATTTACGCTTTTTACTCTTGGTCGATTTTCGCATTTCAAGGTAGCTTCGTTTGAAATCAAACCAAACGGAAAACCCGATTCCCCCAAGAATAATGAGAGCAGCAACCACTAATGTCAAAAATGGATCAGTTGCATAGTTAATCAGACTATTAGAGCCTAAGTTATCAAAACCTGCATTACAAAATGCAGAGATTGCGAAAAAGAATGCAGTGAAAATTCCCTTTGCAGTTCCTAGTTCTGGAACGAAGCGGAAGGATAAAATCACCGCCGCTACAAATTCAATAAAGAATGTATATTTAAAAATCGTTCTCAAATAGCTTTTAAAATCTTGACCATCATCGCGATTCAAGCTATCTTGTAAGGCTAATTTGTTCACCAAGGACATCTTCTTACCCGAATCATAGAGGAAAAAGGCAATAATACTCATTAATCCTAATCCCCCGATTTGCATTAAAATCATACAAATCACTTGTCCAAAAGTGTTGTACGTCTCGGCTACGGGTTGCGTCGAAAGTCCCGTCACACATACCATCGATACCGTTGTAAACAAGTGGTCAAAATACGAAGCCTTTGACGTCGCCAATTGCGAAATCGGCAAATTCAGTAGGAACGATCCGACCAAGATTACAATCGCAAAACTGAAAGCAATCCGCTTTGAAATGGAATTTTTTAATAAGAAACGAATCATCTTCGTCCCTCCTATTCTAATCAAAAATACTACCCAAAAATAAAAAGAGCAGAATATATCGATATTCTACTCTTCCTATCGGTGAATTACAACCGTTACTGTTTAAATTTAATGCGGAAAAAATTATTCCACCACTCGATATTCTTTCGTTTCACCGAAGAACTCATCATATAACGCACGGATGGCTTTCTTTTCGTATTGGTCTAAAATACCAAACATCATCGAAACCTCAGATACCCCTTGGTTATATAATTCAATATTGATTTGAGTACGAGCAAGAGTTGAAGCCACACGAGCCGTTGTACCGACCATGTTGACCATCCCTTCCCCTACTAACATGATGAGGCAAAGGCCACGCATATAGTGCGCAGCATCCACATCTAATTCCGCATATAAACGTTCTACGATACCGTCGAGTTTTTCGTCTGTTGCATCTTCCCCACGGATAATAACCGTCGCATCATCAATCCCTGTTGGAATATGTTCGATAGAAATGCCTTCTTCTTCGAAAATTGTCAATACTTTACGAAGGAACCCAATCTCATGGTTCATCAAGTATTTCTTCACATAAATACTTACGAAGCCTGGCGAACTTGCAATCCCTGAGATGACACTTGGAGAACTTACCTTTCCTTTCATAATATATGTTCCGCTTGCTTCAGGGTTGTTCGTATTGCAGACATGCACCGGAATTCCTTTTTTAATGGAAGGAAGTAATGCTTCTGTGTGGAACACAGAGAACCCTGCATAGGACAACTCACGCATTTCTGTATAAGACAATACATCAATAGCTAGTGGTTTATGCACGATTTTTGGACTCGCTACGTAAATCGCATCCACATCTGTAAAGTTTTCGTACTCTTCCGCATTCACGGCGTTGGCTAAAATCGAACCTGTAATATCAGATCCGCCACGAGAGAACGTCACCACATTGCCTTCTTTTGTCACCCCATAGAATCCTGGGAAGATAATGACTTCGTTTGTTAATTGTAAGTACTCTAATTCATGGTAGCTTTCTTCTAAGACACGAGCTTCTCCTGGAGTATCGCTCACCCAAAGTTTCGCTTCACGAGGACCAACGTATTTAGCCGCAAGACCTTCTTGGTTAAAGTATGACGCGATTAGACGCGCGTTTAAGTCTTCCCCGCTTGCTTTATACGCATCCATTAAATAGTCTGGAGCCAAGTCCGTTCTTTCTTTTAAGTTTTTAAAATGGATACGAACGAGTTCGAATACTTCTGGTTTTAATTGTAATTCGTCACAAATTTCTTTATACCGCACTAAGATTTTCTTTAAGACTTCTTCATCATAATTCCCTTCAATATGAGAAGTTGCTAATTGGATTAATAGGTCTGTTACTTTTTCATCGTCTGATGTGCGTTTCCCTGGGGCTGACACCACAACGATTTTACGTTTTTCATCAGATTTTACGATATTAAAGACCTTTCTTAATTGAGTAGCATTGGCTAAAGAGCTTCCGCCAAATTTGATTACTTTCATATGACACTTCCTTATTTTTTCAATGGTACTAGACTACCAAATTAATGAAGGAAACGCAACGATTTTCCATTAATCAAATACATTTGTCCTTGAAACAGAAACAGTCTTGGAAACTTGTATTTACCCTCATAGTTTGTTAAGCTTAAGGAAAATAAATAAAGGAGGTCACATCATGTCAAAAATGTTGCATACTTGTGTCCGTGTTCAAAATCTAGAAGAAAGCATTCGTTTCTACGAAGAAGCATTTGGTTTTAAAGAAACTCACAGAAAAGACTTCCCAGAACACAAATTTACAATCGTTTACTTAGCATTCGAAGGCGATGATTATGAATTAGAATTAACATATAACTACGGCCACGGCCCTTACGAAATCGGCGACGGATATGGTCATATCGCCATTAGCGCTAAAGACTTAGAAGGTCTTCATGCTGAACACGTTGCAAAAGGCTATGACGTTACAGAATTAAAAGGGTTACCAGGACATCCTGCAAACTACTATTTCGTAAAAGACTTAGACGGCTACAAAATCGAAGTAATCCGCGAAAAATAGTTCGGACATGACATTCCACACACCCTCTGCTATAATGTATTCTATGCGATGAGGCGACACGCAGTACATAAGAGACTGCGAGTTATGTGGAACAGGCGTGCTTAGGCACACTACCGGATGTAGCTGTTTGTAGTTCGTGATGTGAACACGACCTACTCATCTGAAAAGATGCCACGCTAAGACTAGGAGTTCCTAGTCTTTTTTTATAGTGAAATTATGATACAATAGCAATGAAAAATTTTAGACATAGAAAGAGGAAGAATCATGAAACAATGTCCATTCTGTCATGAGATGATTGACGAACAAGAAACACTCTGCCCTTACTGTGGAACAGTGCAAGATGAACTATCACAACCGGTGTCAATTGAACCGAATGAAGGTGTTCAAACGGACCTTTTAGATGAAAATAATGAACCTACTCCTTCGTTTACAACGAAAGTAGAAACAAGTATTCCTGAAGAAGATAACCGTAGCTCACAAGAAAATCGTGTGAAGAATAACCGCTTCGCCTATGCAGGAGCTTGGAATAAATTTAAACGCTTCTTCACGTTCTTTGGAGAACGTTTGGCACAACCGACAAATCACTATTCCCGTAAACGTCAATATAGCCGTTCATATGGATATGCCTTAATTATTTTAGCAACAGTGATGTCTGCATTTGTGTCCACACACTTAATTCATTCGATTATTGGTCAATACCAAATCTTTGCAGACATTTCAATCTTACCAAGTTTAACAAGTACACCAAACTACATTTGGATGTTCATTCGTTTCATCCTCTTCTACGCAGTGTTCTACCTTGGATTTCCAACCGTATCGTACGGATTGAAACACGTCTTCCAAAAACGTCAACACGTATTTAACTACTGGTTGACACAATACGAAGGAATGAACGTTCTTGCGATTGTATTACTTGCCGTTGCAACCGTCATGACCTTCATTAGCCCTGTATGGTTATTCGTTGGAATCATTATTGTATTCTTTGCACATTTCCTACTCTACATCGTAACCTTTACGTCATCGATGTTTAAGAGCGCGACAGAATCAACAATCGATCCAATCTACTTATCCCTACTTGGATTAGTGATACAACTGATTATCACGATCAGCTTACTCTTAATCTTATTCTAAAATAACAACACAAAACCCTGACCAGCGATGGCCAGGGTTATTTTTTATTATTTTTTGAACAGCATTCCAATGAGTTGCCCTACGAGACTGACAACAGCATACATTAGAATATAAATGGCTGCAGAGTCATTTAGTAAAAAGAGATTCGGAATCCATAAGAGTCCAATAATAATCGGGAAATACCAATAATATCCATACTTTACCGAAAATAGCATTGAAACCACAAAGACGACGACTGGAATTCCAATCACTATAAAGAACATGACACTTCCTGTATCTTGAATTAGAAAAACAGGAATGAAGTAATAGAGTAAAGCAACAACAACGTACACCAGTAACTGTCTATACTTGGATGGCATCCTGACCCCTCCTCTATTGATTCTATTTTCCTATCCCCATCATACCATATCCAGTTAAAAATGAGTGCTATTTTGAGTACTAAAAAAGCATGAAACAATTGTGTTCCATGCTTGTGATTCACTCTTTAGTTTTGTGAGAAGAGATTTTTGATGGCATCAAAAATCGATTGGAAGAATTGGGCGATTTTATCGAGCCATCCTTCGTTTTTGGCTTGTTCGACTAAGCTGTTAATCTTTTCGCCGACTGATTTTGACAAGCTATTTAATTGCTCTAATACTTGTTTGGAATCAATCGCACTTGTGTTTTGATAGTTTTGCGCAAAAGCGACTAATGCATTGATTTGGTCTTGGGAAATCACATTTTGCAATGAGTTGTTCTTCAAAGCATCGTTAATAATGCGTTCGATATCTTCTTTTGTCGCTAATTGTCCTTGCTTTTGTTTGAGTTCGGCAAGTTCTTTTTTGATTTCAATCATCGCTTTATCGAGTTTTGATGAATCGAAACCTTTTTCGTTGGCATTTTCTTGCGCGATTTTATTTGTAACTTCTAGCTCTTGTTGCGCCACTTCGGTACGTTTGGCATCCAGTTGCACCCCGTTAGCTTCAAAGGCTTTATACACCCCTGTTAACGCTGATTCACCGGTTACTTTTGATACGGCTGCTACTTCGATTTCCGCATCCGTTACACCAGCCGTAATCGCCGCATTAGCATATTGCTCGGCAGTGACCAGCGTGATGTTTTCAGGCGTCTTGATTTTCACCTTCACACCTGTACCTTTATCTGTCTTTTGAACCATCACAGACGAAATCATGACAGACGTATTCCCGTCACCACTTCCAAGATATTTGATTAAATCTTGTCCCGTAGCCGTTTCTGTTAAGACTGTGTTTGGATCCTTAATGCCTAATAATTCTGATGTTTGTTTAATTTGCGCTTCACTGAGTCCACCACCATAGACCACGGTCGGTTTTCCCCATTTTTCATTGACTGTCGTTGTATCAATGGCATATGCACTCTTCATGGATAAGCCCATGAATGCAAGAACAATTGCGGTTCCTTTCACCCATTTCTTCATGAATGAACCTCCTTTATTTTCAATCGTAACTCACTCGTTACATCCCCAGTATACAAAAAGAACTTTAAGAAAAGAATGTCCTTTCCTTAAAGTTCTCTATCTATTTGTTTAAGAATTGATTAACGTCTTTTAACGAATGCCTTGAAGGTTGATGGTGAGAACAACAAGATGATTGGATAAATTTCCAAACGTCCTGCAATCATCCCAATCGCTAATACAAATGTATTGAAATCAGAATACATTGAGAAGTTACTTGTTGGTCCAACTTGTCCAAGACCTGGTCCAATGTTGTTAAAGGTTGCAGCTACACTTGAGAAGGCTGTTGTAAAATCGCCTGCTTCAAATGAAACACTGAGTAATAATACGAGGAAGACCAACACATACACGATTAAGTAGTTGGCAATACTCTTCTCCATCTTATTATCAATTGGTTTGCCGTTCATCTTTGGAACAAACACTCGACGCGGTTGCCCCATTCGTTTCAATTCAGCAACGGCACTCTTGAAGTACACGATGATACGAGAGACTTTAATCCCCCCAGCGGTAGAACCCGCACAACCACCAATAAACATTAAGAGTAAGAGCAACACATGTGGCAACATTCCCCATAAACCAAAGTCCACGGTTGAGTATCCTGTCGTTGTGATAATCGAAGATACCGTAAAGAATACGCTACGGATTGGAACTCCAAGGGCTGATTGCGTCACCGTTAATACCGTGAAAATAATCATAGTCGCACTTAGGACAATTCCAACATAGGCACGCATTTCCTCATCTTTAATCACTTCTTTGACAGAACCTAAAAGAATGAAGTAATACAAGTTAAAGTTAATCCCGAATAACATCATCCCCACACCGATAATCCATTCAACGGCTGCTGGATTAGCGTAAATGCTAAAACCGGCATTGTTAATCCCAAATCCACCTGTACCAGCTGTACCGAATGATAATAGTAACGCATCAAATAGTGGCACTTGGAATACAACAAGTATAATCGTTAATACGGCTGTCATCGCTAAATAAATTAAATACAAGATTTGCGCAGTGTGTGCCAATTTAGACACTAATTTCCCAAAGACAGGACCAGGAACTTCCGCACGCATTAGTTGCACAGAATCTGAACCTTGACTTGGTAAAATCGCAAGCGCGAATACTAGTACCCCCATCCCACCGACTAAGTGAGTGAAACTTCTCCAAAATAATGAAGAATGCGCAAGGACTGAAAGGTCTGGCATAATACTCGACCCTGTTGTTGTCAATCCACTCGCTGTTTCAAAGAAGGCATCCACAATATTCGGGATTTCTCCTGTGAAGACAAATGGAAGTCCACCAAAGAACGATAATAAAATCCAGCTCAGCGCTACGGTAACAATCCCGTCGCGTGCCATGATTTTCATCGGTTCTGGCTTCTTGAAACTTAGCAGCAATCCTACAACTAGCAGAATTGCAATCGTTCCTGCATATGCTAATTTTTGAGACACAGACTCTTGATAAATAAAGCTGACGATTAATGGTAGTGCTAGTAAAGCAGCTTCTACTTGAAGCATTCTACCTACTAAAAATCGAACGGTTTTAATATTCATTGCGACACCTCTATTCCAAAATGTCGTTAATGTCATCAAAGGCTTTATCGGTTGTAATGACGATAACTTTATCATATGGTTCGATAGTGTCACTTCCGGCTGGATAGATCAGCTCTTGTCCACGAACGATAAACGCAATCAATAAGTTTGATTTTGTTTTAAGTTCAGAAAGTGGAATTCCACAAATCGCACTATTTTTTTGTACTCGGAATTGAAGTGCCTCTACTTGGTTATCCGCTAAACGATATAACGCTTCAACGTTTGACCCTTGCGTATTCGCACGAGAACGGACGAATTGAATGATTTCGTTGGCAACGATTCGTTTTGGTGTCACGATGGATTGATTTTCGAACCCTTTCAACACTTTCAGAATCGCTGGACGGCTCATTTTCGTAATGATTTTCTTCACGCCTTGTTGTTTCGCATACGCAGACAAGATTAAGTTTTCTTCGTCAATCCCTGTCATCGATACGAAAACATCGTACCCTGTAATCATTTGCTCTTCTAGAACATCATGGTCTGTCCCATCCGCATGAATGACCGTTGTTTCTGGGAACTCATAGCTTAATTTTTCGCAACGAGCTTCATCCACTTCAATCACTTTCGTATCAATTCTGCTTTGTTCTAACATCTTTAATAAATAGTAAGTAATACGTCCCCCACCGACGATAACTGTTGAGGATACACTCTTACTATCTTGACCTGTTAATTTTAAGAAATTACGAAGATCTGAATAACCACCCGTCACATAAATATGGTCACCGGCTTCCAGAGTCGAATCTCCGTCTGGAATAAAGCTTTGATCGTTACGAAGAATCACACAGATTAAGATGGATTCAAAACGATTACGCACTTCTTTCAATGTTAATCCAGCTAATGGAGAACCCTCGTTAATTTCTAATTCGATTAAGCTTACACGGTTTCCCGCAAAAGTTTCCACACTAAGTGCAGAAGGATATTTAAAGTTTTGTGCAATATCTCTAGCAGCAGAAAGCTCTGGGTTGATTAATAATGAGATTCCAAGGCTTTCACGAATCAGATGCAATTGTTGCGAATATTCAGGGTTACGCACACGCGCAACAGTGTATTCTGCACCAATTTTTTTCGCTAAAATAGACGCAATAATATTAATTTCATCCATTTCCGTTACAGAAATAAAGATGTCACAGTTTTCCACTCCTGCTTCCACAAGAATGTCGTAGCTGGCACCATTTCCGCAAATCCCCATAATATCGAATTTATTAAGTAAACGATCGATTAAATCTTGATTTTTATCAATCAATACAATGTCATTTTCTTCCGTTGAGAGCTCCTGGCAAATCACTTCGCCGACTTTTCCCCCACCGACAACAACAATTTTCATTTTATTTCCTCCAGATTGAAAAATCTTATACCCTCCTATTTTACTCGTCTAGGGTGAAAAGGTCAAAGTTTATCTTGTTTTCTAAAGGATGAAAGCATGTTACACTACTCTTGGAGGACATTATGAACGAACACGAATTACAACAATTGACCATGGAGATTTCGCGCACCTCTTTTCACCGCGAATTCACGCACAAAATTACTTATAACAGACGCCTGCGTTCCAGTGGTGGTCGCTATCTTCTAAAGACGGGTAATATCGAGATAAATCCCCTTGTCGAACAAGAACTGGGGCTTGAAGCGCTCATTGGCGTCATTAAACATGAACTCTGCCACTATCACTTGCATCAAACAGGTGGTGGTTATCGTCACAGAGATGCTGACTTTAAACGTCTCCTTCATCAAGTAGGCGGAAGTCGCTTTGTCGAACGCATGAAGGAGCCGAATTTCCTGTATGAATGTACAGCGTGCCATCACCACTACCCTAGAATGCGCAAGATGAACACGAATCGCTACGTATGTGGAAAATGTCGTGGAAAATTAATCCTTTTAGATTGAAATTCCGCCAAACATTTGATAAACTAAAATAGTTCTGCGGTCGTGGCGGAATGGCAGACGCGCTGTCTTGAGGGGGCAGTGGGTGTATACCTGTGCGGGTTCAAGTCCCGCCGGCCGCATAAAGATAACGAAATACCCTAGATGGATGACCATCTAGGGTATTTTTGTGGTTATAAATCAAAATGGTTTGGGATGTGATTGATGGGCTCGTAGCCTGAAATAAAGAGTCAAAATTGCTAGAAATTCATTTCAAAATGTTCTATATAGAGAACTTTCGACATTATTAGCAATGCCCACACCCAAATCCTTCGCACTGTGAAGGATTTTGCAGAACGTTTCACGTTCCTTCCGGTGTTCCAGTCCAACGTTCCATTTCTGAGCGCTCGGTCTCGTATCCTTGGAGTTGAACTCGGGCTCACAGGACTGACGTCCACTTCCCGTAGTATCCGCACGACTTGTTCCAAGTCCCTTGCGTTACTCCGGTCCAGTGATTCAGTCCTGAGCGTTCGCCCTCGTATCCTGATTTTACCTCATTGTCACAAACTCCTCTGACCCCGTTGGATGAATCGCGACAGTTGCGTCGAAGTCGGCTTTGGTTGCGCCCATTTTAATGGCTACGGCAAAGCCTTGAATCATTTCGTCAACGCCGTATCCAATCCCGTGAAGGCCGACTACTTTTTCGTCTGCACCTGCTGTAATTAGTTTGAAGCGCGCTTGTTGGCGATGGCTTGTCACGGCTGAATACATTCCAGCAAACGTTGATAAGTATGTCTTCACGTTTTCTTTGCCATATTCTTTCACGGCTTCCTCTTCTGTAAGCCCCACTGATCCGATGGCTGGATGTGCAAACACGACTGTTGGAATCGTTGTGTAGTCCATCTTCGCGTTTGTTTGTCCGTTAAATAAACGTTCTGCTAGTGTGCGTCCTGCTTTAATCGCTACTGGCGTCAATTCTTTTTCACCAGAAACGTCTCCTAATGCGTATACACCTTCAGCTGTTGTTTCTTGGAATTCATTCACTTTGATAAATCCGCGTTCTGTTAACTCCACGCCTGCTGCTTCAAGGTTTAGCCCTTGGGTATTAGGAGTACGTCCTGTCGCCCAAATCACTTTTTCCGAAGCGAAAGTCGTTCCATCTTCGAACTGAATTTCCACATTTCCATCTTCCAGTTGAACCAATTTTTGTGGCACTTTATTCGTGTGTAATGTTGGTCCTGATTTTTCCATTTCCGCAACAAGTACTTCAATAATCGAATGATCGAAGTTACGAAGTGGACGATCGCGGCGAACGAAAAGGTCTGTCTTCACGCCTAACGCATGTAAGACACCCGCAAGTTCAACGGCAATATATCCAGCACCTAAGATGGCTACGGATTGTGGCAATTCATCCCATGCAAACACATCGTCAGAAGTACCCCCAAGTTCTTTTCCTTCCACGTTTGGAATGGCCGGTTTAGCCCCTGTCGCAATCACGATATGGTTCGCGCGGTACTCTTCCCCATTCACTTCAATCGTGTGGGCATCGACAACGCGCGCGTATCCTTTAATCACGGTTACGTTGTTACGTTCAAATGTTCCATTATAAGAGTTACGTGAACGGTCGATATACGCTTCACGGTTTTTCTTGA
>CALHVK010000090.1 GCA_938039195.1 uncultured Carnobacteriaceae bacterium | reverse complement strand
ATTCAAACAGATGCGGCGATTAACCCAGGGAACTCAGGTGGAGCGTTAATTAATAGCGCCGGTCAGCTTATCGGAATCAACTCAATGAAGATTTCTAAGTCTTCTGTTGAAGGGATGGGATTTGCAATTCCAAGTAATGAAGTAGCTGCGATTATTAAACAACTTGAAACGAACGGGAAAATTACACGTCCAGCTCTTGGAATTTCAATGGTAAACTTATCAAGTGTGAACGAACGAGTGATTGAGCAATTGAATTTACCAAAAGATGTGAGGAACGGAGTCGTTATTGCAGAAGTGATGGCAAATGGTAGTGCCAAAGCAGCAGGATTACAAGCATATGATGTCATCGTTGAAATGGATGGACAAAAAATTCAAGGAATTCAAAACTTACGTAAAGTTCTTTACAGCCATAAAGTTGGCGATAAGATGGAAGTCACTTACTATAGAAATGGACAAAAACAAACAACGACGATTTCTCTAACAGAAACACACAGTCCAAGTTTATAAAAATAACATCCAAGGAGCCGAGTAGCAGATTGCTATTTGGCTTTTTTTGTATTATTCCACAAAGTTATCCACAAAAATGTGGATAAATCTGTGGAAAACTGTAGGGTTAACCCCTTGTCAAGTCTGTGAAAGGTAAAATTATGGTTGAAAATGTATCCGCTAGAAATGGCTTAATTAATGGATTTTGTTGAAAAAAGTTATTCACATGATAAAATTTTATTGTGGATAACTTTTGTAAAGAACTGTTAGAAACGTTGATATAACCGTATTTTTATATACACAAAGAGTGTGTGGATAACTGTGGATAACTGGTATTTTTACACCTTTAGGAAATATAACAATTAGATAACAAATAAAAATTTTGAATCAATATCTAGTGTTTTTTATAAAAAAGGCTCAAAATTTAGGGGCGAACATGTGTACATGTGGATAACTTTGTGGATAACTGTGGATAAAGGGATAAAACAAGCAATTTTTTCCAAAAAAAGGTAAGATAATTTGTGAAATGAGGGGATCAAATGAATATCACAATTGTGAGTGTAGGAAAATTAAAAGAAAAATATTTAAAACAAGGAATCGACGAATACGCAAAACGCTTAGGCAGCTACTGTAAGTTTCAAGTAGTCGAAGTGCCAGACGAGAAGGCTCCTGAAAACTTAAGCGATAAAGAAATGGAACAAGTGCTCGAAAAAGAGGGAGAACGGATACTTGCTAAAATTAAGGACGGAGATGTCGTTGTGGCCATGGCGATTGAAGGGGACTTAGTCAGTTCTGAACAATTGGCTAAAGAAATGGATGACTTTGCACTTCACGGTAAGAGTTCGATGGTCTTTGTCATTGGTGGATCTCTTGGTTTAAGCCCGGCTGTGAAGAAACGTGCTGACCGTAAAATATCATTTGGGCGCATTACTTTACCACATCAACTTATGAGACTCGTTCTAACTGAGCAAATTTACCGAGCATTCCGTATTAATGCCGGTCATGCATATCATAAATAAGTAAAGATACTCATAGAAAAAGTGAAAAGAAACTGCAAAATGAAAATTGTATTTTCATACTATTTTCATAATGTGCCTCTATACTTTAATTATTCCCAAAGAGAATATTTATCCTCCCAAATAAATATTTCTAATCCTTTTTTCCACCGGCTGCGAGTCGGTGGTTTTTTATTTTTATAGAAAAAAATGATTGATTGAAGCATATCTCCGTACTATACTAGAACCATGGAGAAGTACCCAAGAGGCTGAAGGGGTCGCACTCGAAATGCGATAGGTCGTGAAAGCGACGCGGGAGTTCAAATCTCCTCTTCTCCTTATCTTTTTGTGGCTATATCGAAGTTACGGCAAGTTTTGTTCCGTGAATGTTCCGTAGCTTCTTATTTAGATAGTTTTTTATAGAGTAATGGAGGCGAAACTAAGATGACAAAAGTAAAATTAAATCTCAATCAAACACATTGCTGTGGTATTTATTCGGATAAAACAGTCTATAGTTTTACTGGAGATAGTTATCAAGCGTTGTTTTACCTTCTTCAAAAACGTGGGCTCATCGAATCGTTTATCGATGGAGATTTCATTGTTTATGATGAATTGAAAAAGTACTCTGATTTGCCACCTTATCAAAAATTGACGGAGGACGAATTGGAAGCCATTGATTTTGACGCCATTATTCAAAATCTAAGTAATGATGAACTCAAAGCAGTTATCGAGAAGTTTTTCGAATATCGCTTTGAATGTGAGTTTCAAGAAGTAGACGAATCATAAAAATAAAAAGCTGACGGCTCTTAACGAGCTGTCAGCTTTTTGAGTAAAGTTTATTCTTAGCGAATCACTTGTTCAGTTTCTTTGTCGAAGAAGTGAGATTTGTTTAAGTCGAATGCTAATTCAACTGTTTCGCCTGGCTTGTGGAAGTCACGTGCATCCACTTTAGATACGAATTCAGTATCGTCAACACGAGTGTAAAGCATTGTTTCTGCACCAAGTAATTCTGATACTACAACTTCTGCTTTCACTGAAGATGATGGATAAGTATCAATAGCGATTTGAGCACCTTTGATATCTTCAGGACGAATACCGAAGATTAATTCTTTTCCGTTATAACCTTTTTCTTCAAGAAGTTTTTTCTTCGCTTCAGGTAATTGTAATGATAAACCTTTACCATTTGAAATCACGCCATCGTTCAATGTTACATTGAAGAAGTTCATAGCTGGTGATCCGATGAAGCCTGCTACGAATACGTTGTTAGGAGTGTTGTACACTTCTTGTGGTGAACCGATTTGTTGTACGAAACCATCTTTCATGATTACGATACGGTCAGCCATTGTCATCGCTTCTGTTTGGTCGTGAGTTACGTAAATAGTTGTTGTTTCTAAACGACGGTGTAATTTCGCAATTTCAGCACGCATCGCAACACGTAATTTAGCATCTAAGTTAGAAAGAGGTTCGTCCATTAAGAATACTTTCGCATCACGAACGATCGCACGTCCTAAAGCCACACGTTGACGTTGACCACCAGATAAAGCTGCTGGTTTACGTTCTAAGTATTGAGCTAAGCCTAAGATTTCTGCAGCGTTTTTAACACGTTTGTCAATTTCAGCTTTGTCGTATTTACGTAATTTCAAACCGAATGCCATGTTGTCATATACGCTCATGTGAGGATATAGGGCATAGTTTTGGAATACCATCGCGATATCACGATCTTTTGGAGCTACGTCGTTCATTACAACGTCACCAATTTTTAATTCTCCTTCAGAAATATCTTCAAGACCAGCGATCATACGAAGAGTTGTTGATTTACCGCATCCTGAAGGACCTACGAATACGATGAACTCGCGGTCTTTGATGTGTAAGTTAAAGTCTGTTACGGAATAGTTTTCCGCGTTATCATATTTTTTGTGAATATGATTTAATTGCATTTCTACCATTAGGATTTCCCCCTATAAATAATTTAACACTATCAGTTTACGATGTTTTGAGAAAAACTGATAGGGAAGATTGCACAAAAAGGCTTACAAAAATTGTGCACTTTGCCGAAATCACAGTTCGAATATTGGAATTTTGTCATAACTTATAATAAAGAAGCGTTATATTTTAAATTTTGATTGAGAACGGATGCAACTCGGGAAAAACAATGTTATGATAAGGGTTAGAAATTAAATGAAAAAGGTGATGAAATGGAAAGAAAACGTGGATTTGAAATCGTATCTGCTTATGAAGGAAAAGGAATCACTGTTCCAAAACGTTCGACAAAACATTCAGCAGGATATGACTTCGAAGCTGCCGAAGATATCGTATTACCAAGTATTTGGAAAATGATTTTCAAATTTGCAGCCACTCAATTAAAACAATGGATTTATACAACGGATAAAGAAAAAGTAGAAGAAGAATTGGAAAAAGAGCAAAAAGTCTTAAAACCAGTGCTTGTGCCAACGGGAATCAAATCTTATATGCAAGAAGATGAGTACTTGCAATTAGCAAACCGCTCAAGTAACCCATTGAAACACTTCCTTGTCTTACCAAACGGTGTGGGAATTGTGGATAGCGACTACTACAACAACCCTGATAATGAAGGGCATATTTACTTCCAATTATTAAACTTCGGATTATTCGATAAAGAAATTAAAAAAGGCGATCGTATCGGCCAAGGAATCTTCCTACCGTTCTTAAAAGCGGATGCGGATGAAGAAAACGATATGAATGAACGTACAGGCGGCTTTGGTTCTTCTGGCGTTCGTTAGAAAGGAGCCAAAATGGCAAAAGCAGCCACAAGTTTTGTATGTAGAGAGTGTGGATATAATTCACCAAAATATTTAGGAAAATGCCCAAACTGCGGAAACTGGTCTACAATGGAAGAGTTCAAGGAAACGACGAGCAATGCGAAACGTCCTTCCTTAGTGCAACAGTCAGAAGAAGCCCATAAGACAAAACCAATGCGATTAGACCAGGTTTCTTATGAACGCGTCAATCGTGTGAAGACATCGATTAGCGAACTGGACCGTGTACTAGGGGGTGGCGTGGTTCCAGGTTCTCTAGTATTAATTGGTGGGGACCCAGGGATTGGGAAATCTACCTTATTATTACAAGTGTCTAGTGAATTACAACAAACACAAGGAACGGTTCTCTATGTATCGGGAGAAGAAAGTGCGTCTCAAATTAAAATGCGTGCGGAGCGTCTCGGGATGCAAGCAGACGGATTTTATATTTATGCGGAGACAAACCTAGAAGATATCGTTGCGCAAGTAGAAGCATTGAAACCAGACTATGTCATTATCGACTCGATTCAAACGATGACCCATCCGCAAGCAAATGGGGTTGCAGGAAGTGTGTCTCATGTTCGTGAGGCGACCGCTACATTGATGCGACTCGCAAAACTCAATCAGATTGCCATCTTTATCGTTGGTCACGTGACAAAAGAAGGAGCGTTGGCAGGTCCTCGTATGTTGGAACATATGGTGGATACCGTTCTTTATTTCGAAGGGGATAAACATCATAGTTTCCGCGTGCTTCGTTCCGTGAAAAACCGTTTCGGATCTACCAACGAAATCGGCGTCTTCGAAATGCATCAAGAAGGATTAAATGAAGTAACGAACCCTTCCGAAGTCTTCTTAGAAGAACGACTTGCAGGCGCAACAGGCTCTGCGATTGTCGTGTCTCTTGAAGGGACAAGGCCGATTTTAACCGAGGTGCAATGTTTATTGTCACCAACGGCCTTTGGAAATGCACGCCGTACGACAAGTGGT
>CALHVK010000089.1 GCA_938039195.1 uncultured Carnobacteriaceae bacterium | reverse complement strand
TTTATTAAATTCTCACTTTTTGGGGTCAGTCCCGGAAAGCCAGCAATGCTTTTTTCTTCAATATTTATTTGTGCTCCCACAGACGGATGATGTGGCCGTCCACTTCGCGTTCGCCACGATAGTTGTAGTCACGCTCAAACGCCGTGCTGTTCTCTGGAAGGAAGGTTGGTTGATTTCCGTACGTAAAGTTATACACTTCTTTTCCGTTTTCAACAGAATGGCTCATGCTTGCATCTACTTTATAAGGATCCAAAGAAGTATTTCCTTGAACATTCGAATCAATGATTTTGACTTTCCCATCTAATTCCACACCGGCATGCGTAATCGCCTCATCCGTAACCACTGGATTCACGAATACATTGTTTTGCACCGTAATGCCTTTAATAGGTCCAAATGTTTCTTCAAAGTCGATGTTACTACGAGGTTTTGGATGAGTCCAATAGAAATCATTCGTAGTCCCTGAATTTACAATCTTGTTATCTTTGATTAAAATCTCGTTGTTCTCATCAAACCCAAGTCCTTCTCCTTTTTTTGCAAAGACGGTTGACACACGAATTCCAGCGCCACCACGGCTATCTTTAATCAAGTTATTCGTTACTTTATGGTTTTTCCCGCCGAAGATACCAACACCACCAGCTCTCCAACCAAGTTCAATCGTATTATGTTCAAACGAATTATTCTCCGCATAGACATTCGTGTGGATACTACTTGAGAAGGTTGCTAGAGAGTCATCCCCGTTGTTACGAATATTCGAGTTACGCACTACAGAATTACGTGTTCCTTGCGTAAAGTTTACCCCGTCCGCCAAGTTATTACGGATACGACTATTTTCAATCACGAGATGGTCCGTGTATCTCATTTCCGAAGCATAGTCGCCAATCCACGCTCCGCATTCAAAGTGCTCAATCCACATGTTGTCGATTCTTGAATCTTTACCGAAGCTTCCTGCAAAAGCCTTGTATTGAGCTTTTTCATCTAAGTGGTCATAACGTGACGTTAAGGCTGATGTCATCGCAAAGTTGCTAAACGTCAATCGATTTGAATCATGTCCAACTTCGAATCCACCTTTTCCATTTTCATTCGTTGTGAAATTTAATTTCGAATACCACATCCCTGCCCCTGTAACCGTTAAGCCATCAGCAGTAAAATCAATTTTTTTGTTAATCTTGAACTCTCCCACTGGAATATAGAGAGTTTTCTTTTGTTCAATCGCTGCTTTTAGCGCTTTTTCAAACGCAACTGTACTATCTTGCCCATCTTTTGCACCATACGCTGAATCTGTGATTGAAATACTATTTTCTGGTTGAGGGATAGGTGCAGGGACATTTTCTAACTCCACAAAATCCAACGCCAATTCAACACCATTATTCTCGATGGTCACTGTGTCTCCTGGCTCCACGTGTTTCCCGAAAAATCCATGCACTTCGTCAAAACTAAAGCGCGCATGACTATGATCCGTCGCCTTTGTATCGTAGACATTACTTCCATCCACATATTGGTAGGCAGAGCTCGAATCCAAGTGGAAAGTGCGCATAGGCTCACCATTCACATAAATCGTAACATCGCCTTCTTTTCCATCTTTAATGGAATAGCGCATTGTTAACCCATCTGCGCCTTCCTTCGCCGTGAACGTCACAGTTCCTTTATTATCGACTTTTACGTACGAATTATCGGAAGCTTCATACGCCAATTCATCAAATGTACGGTTATTGACGATTTCCGCATCCTTCAACTGACCGTCCACCGCTTCATAGCGAAGATAGTTTTGATTAGCTCCATATTGATTTTCGTAGTAAATTTCATCCGCATTTACCACATTTGTAGGCGCGAGCATCCCAGCACTAAGCCCAACAAGTGCAGCCGCAAGTAAGAATTTCTTTTTTCCGTTTGAAATCTTCATGATTTTCATCTCCATTCGATTCTTTCTTCACCCTTCTATTTTAAGAATGGACTTTGAAGCTCGAATTGGTTTTTATGGAAAATTCCAAACACCTTTTTAGAAAACCTTTTTCTCGTTTACAAAACGTTCAAAACTCTCTCTCGTTTTTCCACTAAATTCCATCACGAAGTTTTTAAATTTGTCTCAAATTAGAATAAACACTAAAAATTCGAGAACCGCCCCCTTCTACTCAAGAATCCTTAACTTATTAACTCCAAAAGCACCTGTCACGTCTCTAACTGAGGAGGATTTACGAAATAACCTTTCAAGGCACCTGTCACGTACTAACTGAGGAGGATTTACGAAATCATAAGCACATTTCGTTCTTAAAAGAAATGGAGAATCCTGCGGGTTTATAGTGGTAGCTGTAAGAAATAGCAACCAAAATGAAATAGGCTCTCTCAGCGATTTATCGCCAAGAG
>CALHVK010000088.1 GCA_938039195.1 uncultured Carnobacteriaceae bacterium | reverse complement strand
GAACTCGTCATATAATTTAATTATTTTCCTGTCTACTTGACAGGGTGCACTTCACTGTAGCATATATGCTACATTTCAAAAAATTAAAACACAATTTTCCGTCGTGATGTCAACAGTTAAAAACGTTGATTTGACAATGTTTGTAAAGGGCGCGGTGAGTAAGTGTACACTCTATATACTAATTTATATATCCGAATGAAAGCTTGGTGTGACGCGGAAAACGGGTTTTAAAAATCCGAACAAAAAATTCAGTTTTTTAAAGTAATTTTCGTGCTTTTCTGTTACAATGAAAAAGAACTAAAACTAAGGAGGCCTCTTATGACAGCTCAAACCACTTCATTAGAAAAGATTATCGTGCTCGACTTTGGGAGTCAGTACAATCAGTTGATTACGCGCCGTATTCGTGAGTTTGGTGTGTTCAGCGAGTTGCTACATAACGACATTACAGCCGAAGAAATTAAGGCACATGGCAACGTAAAAGGGATTATTTTCTCTGGGGGACCACATAGCGTTTATGCAGAGGATGCTTTTACCGTGGATCCTGCGATTTTTGAATTAGGAATTCCAGTGCTTGGGATTTGCTACGGGATGCAACTGACAACGCATCTGTTCGGTGGGAAGGTAGAATCGTCTACAACGCGTGAATATGGTTCTGCGAAAGTCGATGTCTTTAACACGACTTCAGGCATTTTCAAAGGGTTAGCTGAAGAGGAAGAGGTACTCATGAGCCACGGCGACCGTATTACAGCGATTCCTGAAGGCTTCAGTGTGACGGCTTCGAACGCGCATACGCCATTTGCAGCTTTTGAAAACCAAGAACGTCGCATTTACGGCGTACAATTCCACCCAGAAGTGCGCCATAGTATTCACGGGAACGACATGCTTCGTAACTTCGTGTTCGATATTTGTGGGGCAACAGGCGACTGGTCGATGGACAGCTTTATTGAAATGGAAATTGCGAAAATTCGCGAAAAAGTGGGCGACAAAAAAGTCTTACTTGGGCTATCTGGCGGGGTAGACTCTAGTGTCGTTGGGGTTCTCTTGCAAAAAGCAATCGGCGACCAACTCATCTGTATTTTCGTAGACCACGGCTTGCTTCGTAAAGGGGAAGGCGACCAAGTGATGGAGAGCCTTTCTGGTAAATTTGGCCTCAATATTATCCGCGTGAACGCTCAGGAACGTTTCCTATCGAAACTTAAAGGCGTGAGCGACCCTGAACAAAAACGAAAAATCATCGGAAATGAGTTCGTGTACGTATTCGACGACGAAGCGGCAAAACTCACAGACGTGGATTTCCTTGCGCAAGGAACGCTCTACACAGACATCATCGAATCCGGAACGAAAACAGCGCAAACCATCAAGTCTCACCATAATGTAGGGGGACTTCCAGAGGATATGCAATTCGAGTTGATTGAACCACTGAACACGCTCTTCAAAGACGAAGTGCGCGCTCTTGGAACAGCGCTTGGCATGCCAGACTCTATCGTATGGCGCCAACCATTCCCAGGACCAGG
>CALHVK010000087.1 GCA_938039195.1 uncultured Carnobacteriaceae bacterium | reverse complement strand
TAAGCCAAGAATTCCCAGACATCCTATTAGGATACGAAAACAAAAGTAAAAGACCGTTCTAACAAGGATACGAGGGCGAACGCTCAGGACTGAAACACTGGACTGATATGCCGCAAGGGACTCGAAACGAGTCGTGCGGACATATCAGGAAGTGGACGTCAGTCCTGTGAGCCCGAGTTCAACTCCAGGATGTGAGAAAAAGCGATCAGAGGCTCAACTCTAGGATGTGAGACATCCAACCTAAAAAAATAAATAACCCAAAAAAGAACCGCCATCTGGCGGTTCTTTTCCTTTACATGATTCATTTTTGATTAATCAACATATGGAGTTTTTGTACGGTTTAAGAATGCATAAGCTAACCCGATTAAGATTCCTCCACCAATCCAGTTCCCAACAAATGATACTGACCAATGACGGATAATATTGAGCCAATTCAAGGCATCGATTGAGTTTCCAACTGGTGAGAATTTCACGATAGAGAACGACGCAAAATTCGCCACTACGTGTTCATTTACTAAGTAAACGAACATAAAAATTGCAGAAATAACAATCCATAATTTAGCTTCTTCACTCTTGATTAAGATAAATGAAAGAATTGCTACGTTAACAAAGACATTTGCTAAAATACCTTCTAATAAAATTAGTTCGTTTGAACGAGACAATTTCAATTCAGCAACTTTTGCTATAAATTCATTTGCATTGATTCCGTTAAATGCTGAGCTATTTGCGAACAATGCTCCTATAAACATGGCCCCAATTAAATTAAATAGCGTACAATAGAATAAAATAGCAATTGCTTTAGACCATTTGATGTGCTTTTGGTAAGCTCCCGCTGTTAAGAACATCATATTTGAAGTAGCTAGCTCTCCGTTTAAAAATACAACATAAACTAATCCCCAAGTGAAGATAAATGCAAAAGTAAATCTACTTAATGCAGGGTTTAATCCAGCTATAATTTGTGCTGCATGAGCTCCTGCGGCTGTACTCATCGTTAAAAATGCCCCTGCAAACATTGAACGCAGTGCATAACGCATCTTACTCTCGTCAAAAAGCGCCTCCTTTTTGTGACATGCTTTTTCAAGTTTTGTATTGAACTCACTCGTGTGTTCCATAAATTTCCTCCTAAAAATTAATTACACCTTAGTATACCACTTTTTGTAAGATTTCATAGAGTTTTTTCGTGAAAATTTACTTTACAACACTATGGATGCTTGCTAGAATGAGCAGTGGTTTAAAAGACAACTTCAAAGGAGAACTCTTATGAAAAAAATGATTGGAATTTTGGCGGCTGCCCTCTTCTTAACAGCGTGCGGACAAGCCCCAACGACAACAACAACGAAGGAAACAACTACTGCGACGACTGCAGCGCAATCGACAACAGTAACACTGAATATCACAAAAGACGGACAAGCCATCGAAGGTAGCCCGTTCACCCTCACGTTCAAAGAAGGTGACAATCTTCTAGACGTGATGAAAGCACAACTCAAAATCGTTGAGAAAGACGGCTTTATCTCTTCTATTAACGGTGTGGAACAAGTCCCAGCCGAAAACAAATACTGGTTATTCGACGTAAACGGTACGATGAGCCCTGTCGGCGCAAAAGAAGTCATCTTAAAAGCAGGCGACGTCATCGACTGGAAACTCAATAAACTTCAATAGTCCGATGATTAATTCAACTCGAAAAATTACACTTATCGCCCTCCTATCAGCCTTTTGCGTAATTGGAAGACTTGGACTTCTCTCGCTTCCAAATGTTCAACCGATTACCGTTGTGGTCATTTGGATCACTTTGGAGCTTGGCCTTTTGTATGGCGTTGCTATCGGGAGCATCTCCATTTTGATTTCCAACCTTCTAGTAGGAATGGGGCTGTGGACACTCTATCAGATGGTCAGTTTTGCCCTCGTCTGCGCTTGTGCATTACTTCTTCGTCCACTATGGCGAAAAAGACAACAATTCCCACGCCTAGCTTGGATTCTTTTCCCAATCTTTGCAGGACTGATGGGCTACTTATATGGCTTTATCATCTCGATTTTCTGGGTATACAGCATACCCGGACTGAACTTCTGGATTTACTACTTAAACGGTGTTCTATTCGATACGTACCACGCCATCGGAAATGTCGTCTTCTGGATCTTATTAATTCCACTGTTCGAGAAACTAAATCCATTCAAAATGCTACAAAAATAAAAACAGACTTAAAATCAACCTTGTAAAAGGTTGGCTTTAAGTCTGTTTTCGTTTAGAATGATTCCTTAAAATATCTAACATTATTTTAAGAGTTGCCAAAATCATTGGAAAAACAGAAGAGGAAACAAAAGAAATCGTTGAATGGATACAATCCAAAGACGGACGGTTGTTTAATAAGCTATCGTCTAATTATGATAATCACTATTATCGAGCGAGTTACGCAAATCGCTTGTATAATCAATTAAAGAGGGATATTGACGATATTCCAACACAAGAACGGTACGTTATGAGGAAAGAACGAGCTGGCGAGGTGTACGATAAACAAGCCATGCTTTTAGTCTCAAATGCTTTGGGACACAATAGAATTTCAGTAATTGCACAATCATACTTGTATCAAACCTGATACAATAAAAAAATAATCAATCGAAAAGGGGTTTGCATATTGCAGACCCTTTTTTGATTGTTCTTAAAAAGCTGAAACTCCTAGAGCCACAAGGGTTTTAGAGGTGTCTGTAATAGCGATTTTAAAGAAAAGTCGTGATAGATTGCCCACGCAAGAGACTGAAAACGCGTCAGAATGCTCATCTCAGCACCCAAAAACCCAGTAATATCAAGGATTTGCGACTTTTCTTTCAAAAAATACACTTATTTTTAAAGAAAAAGTATAAAATCTGTATCAATGCAAGGGCTACAAGGGTTTAGAGCTTCTGTATAAAGTGTATCAGGATTGCACGACAATAAAAAAAGCAAGGTCAAAAATGCTCTTGCTTTTTTGTGTCGTTTTCTAAGGCTCTAAAACGTATTTTAAGAGCCTTAAAGGTGGGGGTGGTATATTTACCCTAGAAAGATACTTCACTTTGTTTTCTATGTTCCATGTACCCCAATATTGTTGCCACACTTAGGACATTTTCCTACAAGGGGTCCCGAGCGCTTAGTGGGAATTTGTACCC
>CALHVK010000086.1 GCA_938039195.1 uncultured Carnobacteriaceae bacterium | reverse complement strand
GTTTTCAATTTCATTGGAGGTGGTCTTTATGGACTTAGTATTACCAATGTTTCTGGGGACGTTTGCACTGATGGGAGTTGCTCTATATGTGTTCTACTGGATCATCCGATTAGCCGTAAAACATGGAGTAGAATCCCAACAAAGGAAGTCACATTAACGGCTTCAGAAAAAAGAAATAGAGGTGGCGTGCCACCTCTATTTTCGTGGAGGAAGACAATGAAAGAAATGAACCATTTTGGCGTGTATGGTGTTTGTATTCGCGAAGGACGCATCCTTTGTATTCGTAAGACGCGTGGACCATACCGCGGGAGATTTGATTTACCGGGAGGAACGCCGGAAGAAGGCGAGAGTCTGGTAGAAACATTGCGACGAGAAATGTTAGAGGAGACTGGATTCCAAGTGTCTGCCATTCACCAAAATACGATTCGTGATGTGTTTGTGACTGTTCCAGGAATCGCGCGCGTTCATCATGAGTTTGTTTTGTTTGCCATCGATGTTGAAGAAAAGAACGCTCAAACGGTAGAGGACTTCGTGACGAGCGAAGAGAAGAACGATTCGAAGGGAATTGTGTGGGTTCCACTAGAAGAAGTGAGCGTTGAAAATGCGTCTCCACTTGTAATCGAGGCTGAACGACCAACAGAGGCATTCGAGGCGAAACATTACGAACAATGGGTGATGTATGACGAAGATTTTATGAACTAAAATGAATTTAGCTATTTAAAGACCTCTGAATTTTTGTTATAATATAGTTAAGCAGCTGTTCATGTTTTTAGTACCCTTTTATGAAAGGGAATTCAGGGAGGTATTGTTAATGGAAGTTATTGTTGTTAAAACTCAAGAAGAAGGCGCATTAGCCGCTTTTGAGATTTTTAAACGCGCACACGGCGAAGGAGCGCAAGTGTTTGGACTAGCGACAGGCTCAAGTCCAATTGGGTTATATGAATTACTAAGAAATAGCGATTTAGATTTCTCAGATCGTATCTCAGTGAACTTAGATGAATATGTTGGATTAGCGCCAACGGATGAACATAGCTATCATTATTTCATGAAAGAGCAATTATTCGACGCAAAACCATTTAAACATAGCTATTTACCAGACGGATTGGCCGAAGATGTGGATGCAGAAGTCGTACGCTATGAACGCATTCTTCAAGAAAATCCGGTTGACCTACAATTATTAGGAATTGGAAGTAACGCGCATATCGGATTCAACGAACCAGGTACACCGTTCACACAACGCACACATAAGGTTCATTTAACAGAATCAACCATTGAAGCGAACAAACGCTTCTTCGAAAAAGAAGAAGATGTACCACGCTACGCTTATTCAATGGGACTACAATCCATCATGGATGCCAAAGAAATCGTGTTAATTGCATTCGGACCTAAGAAAATCCATGCGATTAAAGGATTAGTGGAAGGACCAATTACAGAGGAAGTTCCAGCAAGTATTCTACAAAAACATCCAAAAGTAACAGTTATTTGTGATGAAGCAGCTGCAGCATTATTAACAAAATAAAGAAATAGACGAGGCGTCTTTCGGGTAACGGAAGGCGTCTTTTTTGTCTTCAAAACGGGTGAAAATTAACAGTTATGTTAATTAACAGTTATGTTAATATCTAGTTTTCAAAATTTTTTCTGAAAATTTTTGGGAAACCTAAAAAAGTACTTGACTAATGACGTTTTTTAGGGTAACCTAACAAATGTAGAATCTACATATTTTGAAAGGATGAATTCATTGATTACGATTAAAAATGTTGGGGTATCGTATGCGATGCAACCACATGTTTTAAAAGATTGTAATGCAACCATTGAAGGACCAACCATTACTGGGATTATTGGGCCCAATGGTGCAGGTAAATCAACATTATTAAAAGCAATATTAGGACTGATTCAATCATCAGGAGAAATTCTGATTGATGGAGAACCCACAAAAAAAGTATTACAGAAAATCGCCTATGTCGAACAAAAAAGCCACATTGACTTTACATTTCCAATCACCATTCGTGAGTGCGTTGCTTTAGGAAGAACTGTTAAAAAGAAACCATTGCAACGATTGACGAAAGAAGATTGGGGAAAAGTCGATGCAGCCATTGAAGAAGTTGGATTAACTGATTTAGCATCTCGCCAAATCGGGGCTCTTTCTGGCGGTCAATTCCAACGTGTACTATTAGCGCGTTGCATGGTTCAAGAAGCACAATATATTTTCCTTGATGAACCATTTGTAGGGATTGATATGCTTAGTGAGAAAGTCATTATGACAATTCTCCGTAAATGGAAAGAGGAAGGGAAGACTATTTTAATGGTCAACCATGACTTATCGAAGGTGAAAGAATACTTTGACCAGGTGATTCTTGTTAAACACGCGATTGTAGCCTCTGGAAAAACAGAAGACGTATTCATTAAGAAATACTTAGATGATGTATACGGCGGAAGTGTCTATATTCCACAAGGAGGTGAGCAACATGCATAATTTCATTGAAGGGTTAATGGAATTCCATTTCCTACAAAATGCGCTTGTTTCAGCAGTCGTGATTGGTGCGGTTGCCGGAATTTTAGGATGCTTCATCATTCTAAGAGGGATGTCATTAATGGGGGACGCTATCTCTCACGCGGTATTACCGGGTGTAGCGTTGTCGTTTATTTTAGGCATTAACTTCTTTATTGGAGCCCTCGTGTTCGGGTTATTAGCATCGTTCCTTATTGCATTTGTGAATCAAAATAGTACTATCAAAGGCGATACTGCTATCGGGATTACCTTTAGTTCGTTTTTGGCATTGGGAGTTATTTTGATTAGTGTGGCGAAGAGTTCAACAGACTTATTCCATATTTTATTCGGGAATATTTTAGCCGTACAAGATATTGATTTACTCATTACATTGGTGGTGAGCGTGATTGTAGTCGTCGTTATTTTAGCGTATTTTAAAGAATTACAAGTAACGAGTTTTGATCCAGTCTTTGCTCAATCTTCAGGGATGAACGTACAATTTTACCACTACTTATTGATGTTCCTCTTGGCGCTTGTATCGATTACCGCGATGCAAAGTGTAGGGACAGTTATGATTGTGGCACTATTAATCACCCCTGCAGCAACAGCGTATTTATATTCAAATCGTCTGAAAACAATGCTCGTTTTAGCCGCAACGTTTGGCTCATTGTCATCAGTATTAGGATTGTATATTGGATATACGTTTAACATCGCTATTGGATCAACCATCGTATTAACAGCAGCAGCACTTTTTGTCGTAAGTTTTATCGTTTCACCAAAACAAAGAGAAAGAAGGAAATCTCATGAATAGCATGAAGAAACTTTTAGTAGCCGCTCTTGTGGTATTAGGAATTGCAGGATGCGCTACAAGTAAAGATACAAGTAAAGATAATAGTTCAAAGGCAGATACTGAAAAAATCAATGTGGTGACAACCAACTCTATTATTTATGATATGACAAAAAATATCGCCGGCGATTTAGTAAACTTACATAGTATTGTTCCAGTAGGACAAGACCCACACGAGTATGAACCATTACCAGAAGATGTTCAAAAAGTTCAAAAAGCAGACTTGATTTTCTATAATGGAATCAACTTAGAAAACGGTGGGAATGCTTGGTTCACGAAGATGGTGAATAATGCCAAGAAAGAAGCCAATAAAGACTACTTTGCAGTGAGTGATGGCGTTGAAGTGATTTACTTAGAAGGCCAAAACGAAGCTGGAAAAGAAGACCCTCATGCATGGTTGAACATCGAAAACGGAGTTATTTATGCAAAGAACATCGCGAAACAATTAATCGCAAAAGATCCAAAGAACAAAGAAACATACGAAAAGAATCTAGCAGCTTATGTTGAAAAACTTGAAGCGTTAGATAAAGATGCTAAACAACGTATCGCGAAAATTCCTGAAGAAAAACGTTTAATCGTAACAAGTGAAGGCTGCTTCAAGTACTTCTCTAAAGCGTACGATATTAAATCAGCGTACATCTGGGAAATCAACACAGAAGAAGAAGGAACTCCAGAACAAATCACAAAATTGGTTCGTCAATTACGTGAATCAAAAGTTCCATCATTATTCGTAGAAAGTAGTGTGGATGATCGTCCAATGAAGACTGTTTCTCAAGAAACAGGCAAACCAATCTTCTCAACAATCTTTACTGACTCTATTGCAGAAGCAGGAAAAGATGGAGACAGCTACTACAGCATGATGAAATGGAACCTAGATAAAATTATCGAAGGTTTAAGCAAATAAGAATTAGGGGCTCCTGGGGAACCGGGAGCTCTTTTGTTTTTTTGTTTGAATGAGAATAACAAACAGCGAGGTGAAGAAGAATGAATAAATTTTTAAAAGTGATGTTTATCGTATTAATTACTGCGATGACAGGAGCAATGATTTTCCAAATTTTCTTTCCAGAGGTGATGGGTTCACACTCGGGATACGGAGTTGCAGTTGGTTGGCAACGAGAAATCGGATTTTGGAATTTGGCGGTTTTGATGATTATAGTGGCCGTTAATGTTAAGTATGATTGGTTTTATTTAAGAGTCGTTTTAGGAGCACTAATGGTAGGTGGAATAGGCATTGGTACAAATCATCTTCTTGCTTATTTGGAGGGAGCGACCTTTGTCAATCTCATTGGAGCGATTGAAAATTATGTGCTTGTCATTGGTTGGGCGATTGGTTGGAAATTGCAAGCAAAGGTTGAGAAGTAAACCTTTGCTTTTATTTTTTTTTATTCTATAATATTCAAAAGGAAGTATTGTCGTTTAAAGAAAACAGGTTAGAAAGAATATCAATTGATGAAAAACTATATTAGAAAGGAGATGAATGATTCCAGCATCGATAGTCAGAAAAAAGAAAGGATAAACTATCAATGATGGAATTATCGCAGGTGGATTTTATGTTGAATAAGATTTATTATAGCTTGTCGATGGTGGCCTTTGTATTGAGTGCTGTAGTTGCATTTTATGCACTAAGATTTGGAGATGTGTTTACGCAAGAGGGAATTCAACTGTTGTTTTTGGAATTGACTGGTGCTGGTGTGACATTGATGGGCTTATTGAATGTGAACAGCAAGCATTCTCTATTCACA
>CALHVK010000085.1 GCA_938039195.1 uncultured Carnobacteriaceae bacterium | reverse complement strand
ATCGCAGAAATGGCGTGCGTTTCCCGAAACGTCCGCAGAACGTTTCACGTTCCTTTTCTTTTGTTTCAAATCCTTCGCACTGTGAAGGATTTTCCAACGGTCCATTTCTGAACGCGATGTCTCACATTCTACTCCGCTGCAGGTTGGTTTTTAATTGCGTTTTTCATGATTTCTAAGCGTTGTTCGCTAGAGATTGTTTTTAATGCTTCGTTGATTTCTTTTGTTAATGTGCTGTCTTTTCTTACACCAACAGCTGTTTGTGTATCTTCTGGTGATGTTTGGAAACCATTTGTTAATTTAACCATTACGAAGTCGCTGTTAGCTGCTTGTGCTGATAAAGCTTCTGGTAATTCAGATACATATGCATCGATTGTACCTGCTTGTAGTGCTACACGCATCGCTGGGAAGTTATCCATTGCTGCTTGTTTGTCAACACCAGGAATTTGGTCGATTACTGAGTAGTGGAAAGTGTTTAATTGAGCTGTTACTTTTGCACCAGCAAAATCTGCTAATGAAGTTGCTTTTTCGTATTTAGATCCTTTTTTTACCACTAAAACTAATTGTGAATCATAGTAAGAATCTGTAAAGTCGATTGTTGCTTTACGTTCTTCTGTAGGACTCATACCCGCAATGATTGCATCAATTTTACCAGAAATAAGCGCTGGTGTTAAACCATCCCACTCCGTTTTAACGATTACTAATTCTTTTCCTAATTTTTGAGCTACTAATTTAGCAATCTCAACGTCGTATCCACCTGCGTATTGATTTGTCCCTTGAATCTTAACGCCTCCGTTTGAGTCGTCATTTTGAGTCCAGTTAAATGGAGGATAACCTGCTTCCATCCCCACTACTAATTGATTAGGATTTGTAGTTCCTTGATTCGCAGGAGTGCCACACGCTGCTAATCCAACTGTCATTGCTAATGCTGCAATTGCGCCTAAAAGTTTTTTCATTTTCTTTCTCTCCTTCTCGATTATCAAACTGGTTCATCTTTTTTACACAAAAAAGGAACCACGAACAAAAGCCGTGATTCCCCATTAAAAGTCATAAGTAGTCATTCTTTTGCCCGGTAATTGATTGCACTTCATGAGTATCTGGGCAGATGTCATGACAGTGACTGACCTATTATGACCAGCCCCCAACGTTTTCACGTTTCGGCGAAATCCCCTTTCCAGTTTCCTGTACTCTTGTCATTCGCACCTCAGTTCAATAACCATTTGATTTAATTGTTGAAAATAAATTAACATACATTTTCTTGAAAGTCAACCCATGTCTTTTCATTTTTTTGAAAATCCCTAACAAAAATATAATTAATATTATATTTCAAACGAGACTCGCTTATAGACTTATACGCAGTAGCTGATTGGATAAAGCCTCATTACTCGTGATTTGCTTTATCCTAATCAGCCTTGCGGGGGTAAGACTACGAAGTTAAATTGACTCGCACTGTGAGTCAATTTTTCCTTCTGTCTTACTCCCTCTTTCCTCCTCCCAGCTTCTCCAACAGCGTACCTCAGAAATGCAGTATATATTTGCCAATAAAACAGCAACCATAATAATTACGGAAAATTTTGCGGATTTTTATAATAGTAGTAATGTGAATAGTATTAAATGCGAATTAAAGGGAGTTAGGAATTGATTCCTTACTCCCTTTTTGAGGCTTTAAAGGCGAGAGACTCATAGAGGCTCGAACCGGTACAACATTACAGCTATTATAAAAAAATCCGCAAGGATTTGAAGTAATTATATTTTTCCTAGTAGTCTCTCACAGGGTGCCTTAGAAATGATTCATTT
>CALHVK010000084.1 GCA_938039195.1 uncultured Carnobacteriaceae bacterium | reverse complement strand
TCTCCAGTGCTTGAACGTAAAGCAGGAGATAACTTCAGAAAATACAAACTGCTCGATACAAGCGTGATTATCGATGGACGTATTTACGATATCGCTAAAACAGGCTTTATCGAAGGGGTGCTAGTCATTCCAGTATTCGTATTAAATGAACTTCAATATATCGCTGATAGCGCCGATAGCTTGAAGCGCGTGAGAGGTCGCCGTGGGTTAGATATTTTAAATGCTCTTCAAAAAGAAGAGAATATTAAAGTAGAAATTTACGATGGAGACTATGATGATATTAATGAAGTAGACCGCAAGTTAATTCGCTTGGCAAAGGCGATTGACGGCATTATTATCACGAACGACTTTAACTTAAATAAAGTCAGTGAGTTCCAAAATGTGCCAGTCTTTAATATTAATGCGTTAGCGCAAGCCATCAAGCCGGTTGTGATTCCAGGGGAAACCTTGAAGACGACGGTGGTTAAATCGGGAACGGAGCGCCAACAAGGGGTTGCGTACTTGGATGACGGTACGATGATTGTCGTGGAAGATGGACAATATTATATGAATGAAGAGATTGAAGTGGTTGTTACTAGTGCCCTTCAAACTGCAGCAGGTCGTATGATTTTTGCCAAACCACTGCATAGCCAAAAGAAAATTAAACAATAAAAGTTAGTTTTATGATTACTGCGAATCCTTGCGGATTTGTTTATAATAACGGTAACGTTGCACCGGCTCGAGCCTAGAGTCTCTCGCCTAAAAAACTCAAAAAGGGAGTACGGAATCAATTCCGAACTCCCTTTAATTCGTCTTTTTTGCGAAACACGTTACTGTTATTATAAAATCCGCACGATTCTTCGTAATCATAGTGCTTATACTTAATTTTCTTTTGGACTGCATGAACTCAACGAACTGCTAACAATTTGAATAAATAGAAAAAGAGGATGGACGAATTTCGTCCATCCTTTTTGTTATTCAATATCGATTTCAAATGGTTCGTCAATGGTTTCCGAGACGTATTTACCATCTTTCTTACGTTGCTTCACGCATTCCGTTAATAAGTATTCGATTTGTCCGTTGACTGATCTAAAATCATCTTCTGCCCATGATGCGATAGCAGCATATAATTTAGAAGACAGTCGTAATGGAATTTGTTTTTTCTTTAAATCAGCCATCGTTAGTATAGGCTTCCTGTGTTAACGATTGGTTGAGCATCATGATTGCCGCAAAGAACAACTAGTAAGTTTGAGACCATCGCAGCTTTACGTTCTTCATCTAGTTCTACGAGGCCCCCTTCGTTTAAGCGTTCTAACGCCATTTCAACCATTCCAACAGCACCGTCTACAATCATCATTCTAGCGTCAATAATTGCTGAAGCTTGTTGACGTTGAAGCATTACTGCAGCGATTTCTGGAGCGTAAGCAAGGTAAGTGATACGTGCTTCGATGATTTCAAGACCTGCATTTTCAACACGTGCTTGGATTTCATCGCGGATACGTTTTGCAACGACTTCACTTGAACCACGTAAGCTACCTTCATCGGCAATACCGTCCCCAGTGGTGTCAACATTTGGAGCTACATCATATGGATAAATACGCACAATATTACGAAGCGCGCTATCACATTGAAGCGATAAGTATTCTTTGTAGTTATCTACGTTGAAGACTGCTTTAGCCGTATCGACCACTCTCCAAGTCACAGCAATTCCGATTTCAACAGGGTTCCCTAGGCAATCGTTAATCTTTTGACGAGAGTTGTTTAACGTCATAATTTTTAGAGAAATTTGTTTATTTAAGGCATTTAAGTTAGCTTCAACACCGCCTGTAGTGCTAATTGTGACAGGAGTGCTTTGACGGTCAACGTCACCGCTTTGGCCTAATTTTGTTTTCGCAGCAGGGTTTACAGCCACGCTAAATGGGTTTACAAAATAGAAGCCAGGTTCTTTAATACTTCCTGTGTACTCACCAAAGAGCGTCAAAACAATCGCTTCTTGAGGTTTGACAACTTTTAGTCCACCAAAAAGCATAAGACTTCCGATAAAGACTAGAATGCAGAGAAGAATACAAACCACTTGTAGGCCTTCATTTCTTATCAACGCAATTGAGGAAATAAAGCCCACAACTGAAAGGATGAGTAGAAGTAAAATGCTAAACAACGCAGCAAAACCGTTAGATTTTGTTTTTAAAATTTTTTCGTTCATAAAAAA
>CALHVK010000083.1 GCA_938039195.1 uncultured Carnobacteriaceae bacterium | reverse complement strand
CTCTTGTTTTCTCAACAATAGTATACTTATTTTTCTTGTATTGTGCGAGCCAGTTGTGAAGAGTGCCACGCGCAGGGAGGCCGTATTCGAGAGAAACTCTTTCTTTACTCCAACCTTCGAGTAAGACTTTATCAATCATTTCTTGTTTTATTTCTGGAGAATAATAATTATTTCTCCCTTTTTTAACTATCTCTAACCCATAACGTTCAATCAATTTAATCATGTAGGAAAGATTTCTCGCATCTATACCGAACATATCTGCAAGTCGTGAGTAGCTAAATCCTTGTTTTCTGAGTTCATAAATCTGAACTTTATCTTCATAAGTTAATTTCATAATAAAAACACCCCAAAAGTTAGATTTTGTGTCTAACTTTTGGGGTGCACTTCAATCCAACTTGGAGGTGTTTTTATTTAGTTCTCATTTACGGGGGTTAGTGCCTTCCAGTAATGCTTATTTTCTTCAAGTCATTTGTCATGTGTTGGCGTAGGCTATATAATAAAGATATCTATACTTTGAAGGAGTACTTATGACTCAAGGAATTATTATTAAAGCGTTGAGCGGGTTCTACTATATCGAATCGGATGGAGTCATCTATCAAACTCGTGCGCGCGGAGTTTTCCGCAAACGAGGCCAATCGCCACTTGTTGGGGATGTGGTGGAGTTCGAGAGTAGTAACTTGCAAGAAGGAACGCTAACAAAAATCTTGCCGCGAAAGAATGCCATTGTTCGTCCGCCTGTTGCCAATGTGGATGTCGGAATTATCGTGATGTCGGCGGTCGAACCAGAATTTTCGACGCATCTAGTGGACCGTTTCCTTGTCTACTTGGAAGGCTTGGATGTGAAACCAGTCATCATGATTACGAAGACCGACTTGCTGGATGAGGCAGGAATGTCACATTTGAAAGACATTAAGGCGAAGTATGAAAAAATCGGCTATCAGGTTTATTTCGGGCAAGAAGTGATGAAGGATAAGGCGCCATTGTTAGAAAGCCTACGTGGTGAGAAGGTCATCTTCTTGGGGCAGTCAGGGGTTGGGAAATCCACCTTACTGAACGAGATGATTCCAGAATTAAACCAAGAAACGGGAGAGATTTCGAATGCGTTAGGGCGTGGACGTCATACGACTCGTCACGTATCGCTTCATGAAATCGAAGGCGTGTGGATTGCGGATACTCCAGGATTCAGTACGGTTGATTTTATGGAGATTGAGAAAGAAGACTTACCGCATTTATTCCCTGAGTTTGTCGAAGTAGAGCATGAATGTAAATTCAGAGAGTGTTCGCATCAACATGAGCCAAACTGCGCCGTGATTAAAGGCGTGGAGTCAGGAGACATTTGGCAAGAGCGATACGACCATTATTTGAATTTCTATGAAGAACTGGACCAAAGAAAACCAGTATATAAACGAAAAAAGTAGATAGAGGAGATAAAACATGAAAGTAGCACCATCAATTTTAAGCGCAAATTTTGCAACACTAGGAGAAGACGTTAAGAAAGTCGAAAAATTAGGAGCAGATTGGATTCATATCGATGCGATGGACGGACAATTCGTTCCAAACCTAACATTAGGACCAAACATCGTTGAAGGATTACGTCCTGTGACGGATTTAGTATTAGACTGCCATTTAATGGTCCAAAACCCAGAACGTTTCATTCCACAATTCGCAAAAGCAGGAGCAGACTACATCTCTGTTCACGTGGAAGCAACGCCACATATTCACCGCGCGCTTCAAGCGATTAAAGCAGAAGGCGTCAAAGCCGGTGTCGTGATTAACCCAGGAACACCCGTAAGTGCGATTTCAGCAGTCTTAAGCGAAGTGGACTTAGTATTAGTGATGACAGTGAACCCAGGATTCGGCGGCCAATCATTCATTCCAGAAACATTAGATAAAGTCCGCGAATTAGTCGCATTACGCCAAGAAAAAAGCTACCACTACTTAATCGAAGTAGACGGCGGAGTGAACGGCGAAACAGCGAAACTTTGCGCAGCAGCAGGGGTAGACGTTGCCGTTGCCGGTTCATATGTATACTACGCAGAAGATATCAAAGCTGCGATTGATTCAATTAAAGAAGCGTAAGAGGGACGAAGATGGAAGTTGTGATTGTCTTGGGAGGACCAAACACTAAAGAAAACATCAAGGAGCTCTTAGAAAACCGATATGGTAAGGCTTATGAAGATTTCCGTTTTGTCGGAGTCGATGGTGGTGCTCTTCGGTTATTAGACCAGCGCCTTCCCATGGAAGTAGCGATTGGGGACTTTGATTCTGTCACAAAAGAACAGCGCGACTTGATTCACGGGGCAGCGAACACGATTGTTCAGCTCCCTTCTGAAAAAGACGATACTGATTTTGAGGCAGCATTATTATGGGTAAAGGAACATTACGAAGGGACACCGATTCATGTACTCGGTTCTTTTGGCGGACGAGTAGACCACGAGATTAGTACCTTATGGACGATGATGCGACCAGACTTAGCACCGCTCATTCCGTATGTGGTGTTCGAGGATGCAACGAATGTCGTGAATTTCATCCAGCCAGGCACGTACACGATTGAAAAAATGGACTTTACGAAGTACCTCTCCTTTATTAGTATGACTCCTGTGGAAAATGTCACTCTCGTTGATGTTAAATACACCCTCGATTCAAAAAGCTACGCGTACCCAGTGGCACTTGTCAGCAATGAATTTACAGGGGACAAGATGACTATTTCCTTTACAAAAGGACTTATCCTAGTCGCCCAAACCCGAGATCATTGGAGATAAAACAAAACATCGCACAATTAGGATGAATTACCTACACCAAAAAGAAAAAATAATTAAATCTTTCGCTTGTAGAGCTGGGAATTTATAATTTGTCGAGGAAGAAACATGAATTTTAATAGGATGATTCCTGAATTGTCAGTTTTTGATATTGAACGGACTAAAAAATTTTATAGAGAATTAGGATTTAAAATTGAATATGAACGTACTGAAGATAAATTTGTTTTCATGTCATTTCAAGATAGTCAGTTTATGTTTGAACAAATTCACGATGATGGTTGGAATATAGGTGAACTAGTATATCCATTAGGAAGAGGAATAAATTTTTCAATAGCTGTTGATGATATTGAAGAGCTTTATAAATTAGTGAATCATTTGAATATAGAATTATACAGAGAACTAACTAGAAACATATATCAAGTTAATGGAATAGAAGAAATGCAAATAGAGTTTTTAATACAAGATCCAAATGGGTATTTGTTGAGATTTACAAATTAACAAATACCAGTTTCCATGGTTGCAGAGGATAAAGCAACATATAATACAAAATAGAACAAAACATCGCACTGTTTCGTGCGATGTTTTTTCACAATCTTATTTGAAATCCCGAAATTCACTTATAAGTGAATTTTGGAATTTTTTCGTTCACCGTTGTTTTCAATGATAGAAACTCTCTAATCATTACCACTAAGCCTTTCATAGCAAATGAAATTTCAATAGCCGTTTGAATTTACAAATAATGTAAATAGATTTCATTCCTTTGAGATGGCTTCAAACCTCTATCTCATAGGCTTTTCACAAACTCCATTTTTTGAAATAAAAATCAAAAAAAGCACACCCGCCTAACCCCATGAAAAGCACCACCCATGGTCCCTTGGTTTCCTGGCATTAATCTCAGGTAAAGTAGACCTGTTTAAAGCAGATAAAAACTGAGGCGATTCCCAAGCTCTTTTTTAAAAGATGAGGCTTAAAACAATCGCGGTTCAATCGTAAAGCATGAAAAGCTGCTTGAGGAGGATAGCGGTCATTGTAATGGAGAAGTAACCAATGTGAATTACCAAGGATTAGCGACTTGTCGCTTAGCCTTGGTTTGAAGCTTGGTAGGCAAGGAGACTTTAGGCTCCTGCCGGTACCATTACAATGATGTCCGCTATCCAAAACGTCAAGCAGCTTGGAATGCGATCAGTATTCATAAACTATTGTTTTAAGCCGTCGGCTTATTTTTTAGAAAAACAAAAAGAGCTTAGGGATATCGCCTAAGCTCTTTTTAATAGTGCTCTGTATTAAACACGTTCTACTTTACCTGATTTTAATGCACGAGTTGAAACCCATACTTTTTTAGGTTTGCCGTCGATTAAAACACGAACTTTTTGTAAGTTTGGTTTCCAAGTACGGCGGTTAGCGTTCATAGCGTGAGAACGAGTGTTACCTGTTTCAGAACGACGTCCAGTGAAATAACATACTTTAGCCATTTTCATTCTCCTCCTTCATTTAATTCATTATCAGCTGATATAATTTTGAACTAAATCATATACCTAAATAATTTAGCATAGTTGAACTTAGAATGCAAGCATGCTGGTCAATGAGTTTCTAAGAGCGTTAAAAATTGGTAAAAGGCTAGGTAATCAGCTTGGAATATGATATTATAGTATAGAAATAATGTGTCAATCTGTCTAAAATTTAGACAGAAACCTTTATATATTTATGGGAGGTATTTGTATGACAGTAAAAATTCAAACAGAAAATGGACAAATCGAACTTAGCAATGAAGTAATTGCTACAGTTGTTGGCGGTGCCGCTACAGATAACTATGGTGTTGTTGGTATGGCTAGCCGCAATCAAATTCGCGACAACTTTAATGATATCTTGAAAAAAGAAAACTTCGCTCGTGGAGTAGTCATTCGTCAAGAAGATGATGGTGTTGCAGTGGATGTCTACATTATTGTTGGATACGGTACAAAGATTTCTGCGATTTGTAGAAACGTACAAGAACAAGTGAAATATAACTTAGAAACAATGTTAGGATTCTCTGCAAAAACAGTGAATGTCTATGTTCAAGGAGTTAAAATCATCGAAGCGTAATGCTTGTTGATTCTAGTCAGGAGGAAGTAAGAAAAATATGGCAACTATGAAAACTATTACGGCTCAAGATTTCCGCGCAATGGTGGAAATCGGTGAAATGCGTTTATCTGAAAATGCAGAATTCGTAAACTCATTAAACGTATTCCCAGTACCAGATGGAGACACAGGGACAAACATGATGCTCTCATTCAAATCTGGTGCGGAACGTGTTGCGAACTCTACAGCAACAACTGTAGGTGATTTAGCACAAGATTTAGCAAAAGGATTATTAATGGGTGCTCGTGGGAACTCAGGAGTTATTTTATCTCAATTATTCCGTGGATTCTCTAAAGCGGTTATTGGGAAAGAAGAAATCACAGGTGAAGAATTAGCACAAGCTTTTACAAACGGTGTGGAAACAGCGTATAAAGCCGTTATGAAACCTGTTGAAGGAACAATCCTTACAGTTGCTCGTGAATCAGCAAAACGTGGTGTTCGTAAACTAGAAACTTCAAACGACATCATCGAAGTAATGGGATCTGTTTTACGTGGTGCTGAAAAATCATTAGCGAAAACTCCAGATTTATTACCAGTATTAAAAGAAGTGGGCGTAGTGGATTCAGGCGGTCAAGGTCTTGTGTTCATTTACAATGGATTCTTCGAAGCTTTAACAGGAGAAGCGATTCCTGTTCAATCATTACAAAGCAATAAAATTGATTTAACTTCAGTGGCTCACCACGAAGCAGGCGTTGACTACGAACACGTATCAACAGGCGATATCAAATTCGGTTACTGTACTGAAATCATGGTGAAAATTGGTGAAGGAGAAACTGTTGTAGATACGTTCGACTACGATACTTTCCGTAACTATTTAAACGAACTTGGAGATTCTCTATTAGTAGTAGCTGACGATGAAATCATCAAAGTACACGTGCATACAGAACGTCCAGGTGAAGTGATGAACTACGGACAACGCTTCGGTTCATTAATGAAAGTGAAAGTGGACAACATGCGCTTGCAACACGAAGAAGTGTTAAAAACAGACTACACTGCAAAAGTTAAAGAAGCAGCGCAAAAACAAAAAGCGGAATACGGAATTGTAGCGGCTGCTGCAGGTGAAGGTGTTCAAGAATTATTCAAGAGCATGGGTGTAACGACAATCATCAATGGTGGTCAAACAATGAACCCAAGTACAGAAGACATTCTTCAAGCGGTCAAAGAAGCGCATGCTGAAAAAGTGATCGTATTACCAAACAACAAAAATATTCAAATGGCTGCAAACCAAGCGGCTGAAGTATCAGAAGATGCTGCAGTTGCCGTTGTTGCAACTCGTACGATTTCAGAAGGGTTAGCTTCATTATTAGCCTTCAATCCAGAAGCAAGCTTAGAAGAGAACAAAGCTGCAATGAGCGAACAAATGGCACTTGTATCAAGTGGTCAAATCACTAACGCTGTTCGCGATACAAACATTGATGGCGTTGAAATTAAGAAAGACGACTTCATGGGGATTGTAGATGGCAAGATTTTAGTAAGTATTGCGGACCGTAAGGAAGCAACTCTTGCGACAATTGAGAAGATGATTTCTGACGATTCAGAGATCCTAACAATCATCTATGGTGAAGACGCAGAAGCAAGCGAAGTGGAAGAAATCACTGAAGCTGTAGAAGCGAAATACCCTGATGTAGAGGTTGAAGTCCACGAAGGAAACCAACCAGTATACACTTACTTATTATCTGTAGAATAATTTTAATAATGCGAAAGACTTCGAATCCTTACGGATTCCTCTATAATAACTGTAATGGGGTACCGGTTCGAGCCGAAGTCTCTCACCTTTAAAGCCTCAAAGCTGGAGTAAGGAATAAATTCCTAACTCCAGCTTTTTCGCATTTAATACCATTCCCCATTACTGTTATTATAGAATCCGTATGTTTCTCCGTCTTTCTCTTTTACGCCTATTAATAAGTAAGTGTAACTGGTTGGGTTTGGTGCTCTCACATCAGGGATTGCGCTTCTACAGAGAATGCTTTTTTGTTTTCGCGTACTTCTGAGTCTTCACTCGCCTCAAAAGGGGAAATAGCGCACAGAGTTGGTGCTCCTCAGGTTTTCTAGTGCGGAAAGGTTCCAATGTGGAAAAGACAAACGCTACACTATGTGGAATGCACATCAAAACTCCCTGCACTGTAGGATTCAAGGAGAGAGGAAGGAAAATGAGGGAGGGAAATGTATTTAAATATTCCTGGGAAGCCTTTCGGATTCTATATTCGCATGAATAGCGAGCGTACTCGATGCGAATTACTGAACCTTGGAAAGAATTTACTCTGCAATAAGTGGAATGCAGACAAAAACTCTCTGCACTGTAGGGTTCGAGGAGAGAGGAAGGAAAGTTGAAGGAGTGAAGATTCTTTAGGATTTCATCGGAATCACAGTACCGAGTAAGCAACCAATGTGAATTAGCGAGGGTTAGGAATTTATTCCTTAGCCTCGCTTTGAAGCTTGGTAACCCTGAGACGAAGACTCAGGGAGGTGCCGGATTTGTGATACCGATGAATAAATCCTAAAGAGAATCTTCACGACTGTTGGAACTTTCCTTCCTCTTGACGATTAAAGAGAACATGAATTACACTTATTAAAGTAGAAAGGATGTGATTGGATGAATGAGGTCTTTCAAAGTGTGCAAGTCATACCAGGCGTTGGGCCAAAACGATTAGAGCCATTAGCCGAACTTGGCATTGAGACCGTCTATGATTTGTTAACGCATTTTCCGTTTCGTTATGAAGATATTCAGATTCGTGATGTGAACACAATCATGGACCAAGAGAAAGTCACGCTAAAAGGGCTTGTGGCGACGCAACCGGTTGTGAGCTATTACGGCTTCAAGAAGAACCGTTTGGCGTTTCGCATGGCGATTGATTCTCAAGTCATCCAAGTTGCGTTCTTTAATCAGCCGTATTTAAAAGATAAAGTCGTTCAGGGCGAAGAGATTGCCATCTACGGGAAATGGGATGCGAAGCGTTCTACCTTGATGGGCATGAAAATCTTATCGAACCGAAACGTGGAGGATGAAGAAGGAGACCAAGTCGAGGCGGTTTATCGCACGAATAAATCGTTGAAGCAAGCGACGATTCTCAAACTCGTTCGGTCGGCGATGGATCGTTTTGAAGATAAAATTCCAGAAGTATTGCCCAAAACTTTGACGGAGTCGCACCACTTAATGAGGCATAGAGACGCTGTTCGGGCAATGCATTTTCCAAAAGATGAATTGGAAAGACAGAGTGCGCAATACCAGCTCGTCTACCAGGAGCTCTTCTTATATCAACTGCGTTTGCAATGGATGCGTCAGAAGCGTCATCAGCAAACCAAAGGGCAAGCGGTGTTGTATGATAATACCGCATTGAAGGCCTTTATTCAGACGTTGCCGTTTGAACTGACAGATGGGCAAAAGAAAGTCGTGAATGAGATTTGCTTTGACTTGCGTGCGCCTTATGAGATGAATCGTCTCTTGCAAGGGGATGTAGGGAGCGGGAAGACGATTGTGGCGACGATTGCCATGGTCGCAACGGCTCTAACAGGCAAGC
>CALHVK010000082.1 GCA_938039195.1 uncultured Carnobacteriaceae bacterium | reverse complement strand
TCAACCCTTTATCAACAAGGATTAACGTGGACTAAGGAAATGACAGAGTGGATTACAACTCATAGCGAGGATGTGAAAATCGTCCTTCCTCCACAAGACAGTGAGTGGGTTGCTGCTCATTCAAAAGGTAGACAAGAAGCCGTTCTTCGTGCTGTGAAGGAAGAGTTCTCTGGAGTAGAAATTGCTGTAGGGATTACACGTGAAATGGTTGAGCGTGGTGAGTTCAATCAGATGCGTGCAGGGATTGAAGCGTCTGGTGTAGTACCAGTTGCGTTTAGTAGCTCTCGTTATTTAAATACAACTGATTATTTCCCATGGAAAGTGTTACAAGCCATTCGATTAGGGGAAACACTCTCGTTCACCCAAGAAGATGCAACAGGGAGTGAATCTTTACCAGAAGCCACTTCGATGACGAAGGTGTTCCAAGCCTTTGAAGGGGGAGTCCTTCTTTCTAATCTAGAACAATTTACGAAGGACTTAGTGGTAGAAATCCCTCTAAGAGATACGATGCTGCCTAAATACCCAGTACCGGCTGGGAAGACAAGCGCAGAATTCCTTTATGAATTATGTGAAGCCGCGATGCTTGAGATGGGCGTGACAACACCTGTTTATGTCAATCGTCTGAAAGAAGAATTAGCCGTGATTCATGATATGGGATTTGATGATTACTTCCTTATCGTTTGGGACATTATGCGTTTTGCTCGTGAACAAGGGATTCAAACAGGCGCTGGTCGTGGTTCTGCGGCGGGGTCTTTAGTTTCTTATCTTTTACGTATCACGGGTGTGGATCCGATTCGTTACAACTTGCTATTTGAACGGTTCTTAAATCGTGAACGTTATACAATGCCCGATATCGACTTGGATTTCCCTGATGATAAACGTGAAGACATTTTAGCCTATATCGTTTCAAAATATGGAAATCAAAACGTAGCACAAATCGTGACTTTTGGTACGCTTGGAGCAAAACAAGTGATTCGCGATGTATGTAAAGTCTTTGGAGAAAACATCATTACGGTTCAGAAGTTTTCAAACAATATCGCTCAAGGGAAAGTAACGCTAGAGCAGACCTATAAAGAAAATAAGGCGTTTAGAGAACATGTAGAAAGTAGCGACCGTAATCGTAAGCTTTATCAAGTAGCAAGAGCGCTTGAAGGACTTCCACGACATTCGTCTGTCCATGCTGCCGGAGTCGTGTTATCGCAAGAGGAGTTAACAAAGACGGTTCCGTTAATGAAACGAGATAAAGGGTATTCAGCGTCTCTTCAGGAAGCGGATTGGATGTTGACGCAGTATGCGATGCAGGCTGTTGAAAAAGTGGGGCTATTAAAAATGGACCTGCTAGGGTTAAGTAACCTGACATTGCTTCATAAAGCGATTCAACAGACGCAAAAAATTACGAAGAAGGCATTGGATATTACGAAGATTCCTTTAGACGATGCGCGTACATTTGAACTGTTCCAAAAGGCACAAACAAATGGAATATTCCAATTCGAGTCAGACGGGATTCGTCGTGTGTTGAAAGAGATGAAACCAACAGCCTTCGAGGATTTAGTTGCAGTACTTGCTTTGTATCGTCCGGGTCCGATGGAACAAATTCCGCATTATATTCATCGTAAAAATGGAACAGAAATCGTTCAGTATCCGCATGAATCTCTTCAAAAGATTCTTGAACCGACATACGGTATTTTGGTTTACCAAGAACAAGTTATGCAGGCCGCTAGTGAAATGGCTGGATTCACTCTTGGAGAAGCAGATATTTTACGTCGTGCTATCGGGAAGAAAAATAGTGATGCGATTGCTGCACAAAAAGAAAAATTTGTACAAGGTGCACTTTCAAAAGGATACAAAAAAGAAGATGCCGAGACGGTTTATGACTATATTGAAAAGTTTGCCAACTATGGATTTAACAAGTCACATGCGGTGGCTTATGCGATGTTGTCGTATCAATTAGCGTACTTAAAGGCAAATTATCCAACAGCGTTCTTTACAGCATTATTCCAAAATGCTAGTGCGAAGTCCTCAAAGCTACAAGATTATCTTGTGGAGGCGCGTCAGTTAGGAATCAAGATTCTACCACCAAGTATCAATCGCAGTGTTGCGGACTTTGTGGCAGACGATAGTGGTGTTGTTGTAGGGCTCAATAATATTAAGGGGATTCGTCGAGATTTCGTTGACAGTATCGTGAAGAATCGTTATGAGTATGGACCGTTCAAAGGATTCCAAGACTTTGCGTACCGCATGGGCGCTCAATATACGAAAGAACCGTTATTATTGGCGTTGATTCATGCAGGGGCCTTTGATGAATTTGGTGAAACAAGAGCCACTCTGAAGGCAAACGTCGATGCCGTAAGTAAGAGTGTGAAGTTCCATGGATTGAATTTATCACTAGAAGATGATCTGGAAGTGGCTTTCACGCATGTGGAAGAAGAGCCACTTCTACAACGCATTGAAGAAGAAATTGAGGTGCTAGGATTTTCTGTTTCTCCGCATCCTTCATCGAAATACGATTCGCTTGTAAAGACTGGATGGATTACTCCAATTCAAACCGTCTTTGAAGAAGGGTATATGAGGTTCGTTGGGATGATTGTGGATATTCGTAAAATCTCAACTCGTAAAGGAGAACAAATGGCATATGTGACACTTCAAGATGCGTCTGGAATGATGGATGTAGTGGTCTTTCCGTCCACACTTGCCGAAGTCTACCAACATCTCCAACAAAACACGATGGTTCTTGCGGAAGGACGCGTGAAGAAAGGGCAAAAAGGGCAATGGCAATTGCAGTTAAACCGTATGTATCCGATGAGTTTTGCGGATAAGTTACTCGAAGATTCAACAAAGAGGTTGCAAATTGCGATTCGTCCGGAAAAACATACTGCAGAAGTGTATGCTGAAATTAAGCAACTTGTCACGAAATATAAAGGGGTGACACCTGTTGAATTATTCCTCGTGAATAGTAAAACGCTCGTGAAGAATTCTTTTGCAAACGGTGTAAACCTTGAGTCGAAGCTAATCCCTAGTCTTATCGACATTTTAGATAAAGAATGTATAAAAATTGTAAATTGAAAAAGTTTATGAAAATGAAAGACATTTGTTTAAAAAAGTGATAAAATAAGAACAAATGGGCTTGTTCCAGTTAAAAAATAATCTAAGAGGTGAATCTTTGTGAAACGCATTGCTGTTTTAACAAGTGGAGGAGATGCTCCAGGGATGAATGCCGCTGTACGTGCGATTGTACGTAAGGGTATTTATGAAGGGTTTGAAGTCTATGGAATTAACTATGGATATGCTGGTTTAGTAGCTGGTGATATTCGTAAATTAAATCCATCAGACGTAAGTGACTTAATTGGTCGTGGGGGTACATTCTTGTATTCTGCACGTTATCCTGAATTCGCAAACCGCGAAGGTCAAGAAAAAGGGATCGAACAATTAAAGAAATTCGGTATTGAAGGTTTAGTTGTTATCGGTGGTGACGGAAGCTATCAAGGTGCCGTTGCTTTAACAAAACTTGGTTTCCCAACAGTTGGGGTTCCAGGTACAATCGACAATGATATTCCAGGTACGGAATACACAATTGGTTTTGATACTGCAATCAATACTGTATTAGAAGCGCTAGACCGTCTTCGTGATACTGCGACATCACACGTTCGTACGTTTATCGTTGAAGTGATGGGTCGTCATGCTGGAGATATTGCACTTTGGACAGGGGTTGCCAGTGGTGCAGAACAAATTTTAATTCCTGAACAAGATTTTGATTTAGCTAAAGTAGCGGAAGAAATCAAACAAGGCCGACTAAATGGTAAGAAGCATACATTAATTCTTCTTGCGGAAGGCGTAATGTCAGGTGACGAACTTGCGAAGAAACTACGTCAATACGATAGTGATTTCCATACTCGTGTAACAGTACTTGGACACGTACAACGTGGTGGAGCTCCAAGTGCACGTGACCGTGTTCTTGCGAGCCGTATGGGTGCTAAAGCAATCGATTTATTAAAAGAAAATATCGGTGGCGTGTGTGTCGGCGTTAAAGCTGAAGAAATTATTTACAGCGATATCGTAGAAACATTAGCAAATGGCAAACATTTACCTAACTTAGAGTTGTATCAACTAAATAAAGAAATTTCATTCTAAAACTAAAGGAGTCAACAGAAAATGAAAAGAACTAAAATTGTATGTACTATTGGACCTGCTAGTGAAGCACCAGAAAAATTAGCTGCATTAGCAGAAGCAGGAATGAACGTTGCACGTCTAAACTTCTCACATGGGGACCATGAAGAACATTTAGCTCGTATCAACGCAATCAAAAAAATCCGTGAAGAAACAGGACGCGTTATAGCGATTCTTTTAGATACAAAAGGACCAGAAATCCGTACACATGATATGGAAAATGGTGCGATTGAATTCCACACTGGCGACGTTGTTCGTATTTCAATGACTGAAGTTTTAGGAACAAAAGAAAAATTCTCTATCTCTTATCCAGAATTAATTAACGATGTTAAACGTGGATCAATCATCCTTGTTGATGATGGTTTAGTAGGTTTAGCAGTTACTGAAGTAGATCATGCAAATGGCGAAATCGTCTGCGTGGTAAACAACAGTGGTGTTGTTAAAAACAAAAAAGGAATTAACGTTCCTGGCGTTAAAACAAAATTGCCTGGTATTACTGAAAAAGACCGTGCAGATATTATCTTCGGTATTGAAAATGATATCGACTTCATCGCAGCAAGTTTCGTTCGTCGTGCTTCAGACGTTCAAGAAATTCGTGAATTATTAGAAGAACATAACGCAACTCACATCCAAATCATTCCAAAAATTGAAAACCAAGAAGGTATCGACAATATTGACGAAATCTTAGCATTATCTGATGGTTTAATGGTTGCTCGTGGAGACATGGGTGTTGAAATCGCTGCGGAAGAAGTTCCAATCGTTCAAAAAATGTTAATCAAGAAATGTAACACATTAGGTAAACCAGTTATTACTGCTACTCAAATGTTAGATTCAATGCAACGTAACCCACGTCCAACACGTGCGGAAGTTGGTGACGTAGCGAACGCTATCTTCGATGGTACAGATGCAGTTATGTTATCTGGTGAATCTGCAGCAGGGGATTACCCAGTTGAAGCGGTTCGTACAATGGCTAACATCTGTGTTCGTACAGAACAAGAAATCCGTGTACGTGACAAATTCAAATTAAAAGCATTCGATGAAACTGATGTGGCAGAAGCTATCGGCCGTTCAGTAGCTCATACAGCTAAAAACTTAAAAGTGAAAACAATCGTTGCTGCAACTGAATCAGGACATACTGCGAAAATGATTTCTAAATTCCGTCCTGACGCAACAATCTTAGGTGTAACTTCAACAGAACGTCAACAACGTGCTTTAGCATTAATCTGGGGTGTTAAACCAGTAATCGTTGATCGCGCTAAATCAACTGACGAAATGTTTGAATTATGTCTTCAAGCAGTACGTGACCACCACACTGCTAAAGAAAACGACTTAGTAATCATCACTGCTGGTGTTCCTTTAGGAATTAAAGGTACAACAAACATGATGAAAGTAGCTCGCGTATAATTTATTGAAATAATGCTCAAAAGCTTGAACAAACCGTAAAAAGTTGTTCAAGCTTTTTTGTTATGCAAAGTCCTATGCAAAAATAATGAGAAATCGTTAGAAATACAAGGAGTTAAATGACTGTAAGCCCTATTTTGTGGTAAAATAAAGGGACAAATGTAGAAGAAGGAGGTTTGTTATGACAAGTGAATTATCGACCGTTGTTCAAGCCATTATCACGGATGAAAATGAGAAGTACTTTTTCGTTCAAAAGAGTGGAGAAACATTCCGTCTAAAAAAAGACGATACTACAGAATCACTCAAAATTGGGGATGTAGTAACGGGGTTCTTATATGAGAATTCTTCCCGTAAAAAAGTCTTCACCTTAAAGATTCCAGAAGTAACAAATGAAAGTTATGGATGGGCGAGCGTGACTCAAGTCAGAAAAGACTTAGGAGTTTTCGTAGATATTGGTTTAGAAGATAAAGATATGGTAGTTTCATTGGATGAACTTCCAAGTATGAAAGAATTGTGGCCAAAGAAAAATAATCGTTTATATGTCACTCTGATTAAAGACAAAAAAGACCGCACATGGGCAACGATGGGAGATGGACAGGCCCTAGAAGCGAAAGTGATTCGTGGACATAAAGGCCAGTTGAATAAAGACCTAACTGGAACGGTAACACAAGTAAGACTTGTAGGAACGACCATCATCACACCAGAAGGGTACAAGTTATTCTTACATCCTTCAGAGCGAATGTACGAACCAACACTTGGAGAAGAAATTACTGTACGTGTGATTGGTTTGCGTCCAGATGGTGTTCTGAATGTATCGATGCGTCCACGTGCTCATGAAGCGATTGGAGACGATGCAGAGATGATTGTGGCGATGTTGAAGAATCGTCCAACACGAACACTTCCATATTGGGATAAAACAGATCCAAAGACGATCAAAGAAATTTTTGGAATTAGTAAAGGGCAATTTAAACGTGCTATTGGTAACTTATTAAAAGCAAAACGAATTACACAAGAGGAAGGATTTATCCATCTGATTGAAGACTAATGAGTGGAGGCGAGTCGCTTGTCATCTATTTCTATTGAAGGGATTCAAAAGAAATTACAAAAAGAAGGATTCAAACTAACCCTGCAGAGGCAGGCAACTGTGGAGATTCTTCTAGAACATCTGAATGAACTCTTGACAGCTGAAGAAATTTACATGTTCGTGAAGCAAAAGTATCCAGATATTGGACTAGCTACCGTGTATCGAACATTGGAAATTTTAACGGACTTAGGGATTATTTCTAGAAATCTATTTGATGATGGCATTGGCCGTTATCACTTGAAGCAAAACGTGAATCGTCATTTTGCGCATCATCTATTATGTGTGAAATGTGGTCAAATCCAAGAAGTTGAAGAAGATTTACTGGTTGATGTGGAACAAAAAGTACTAGAGCAATTCCAGTTCCAAGTGATCGATCATCGTCTCACTTTCCATGGAATTTGTAAGAATTGCCAGCAAAAGGAAGGGTAGAAGATGAAAGAAATACACTACTTCCTCGATAGTATTGCTGTTCAAGGGCTATCTGAGAATACCGTTATGAGCTATAAACGAGACTTGGAAAAGTTCTCTCAATTTTTAGAAGAACAAAAGGTGACACGTCTTCAAGATGTGGACCATACAACGATGGTGCTCTTTCTTCAGAAGCTAAAGAAGGATGAGTACGCTGTTAGTTCAACGAGCCGCATGATTAGTTGTTTGAAGAAATTCTTCCAGTTTCTCGTGCAAGAGCGAATGATTGAACGAGACCCAACCCAACAAATTCATCCTCCTAAACCGAAGAAGCAGTTGCCAAAAGCGCTCAGTATCGACGAAGTGAATCGATTGCTGGAGGTGCCGGACACAACAACGGTTTTAGGACTAAGAGATAAGGCAATGCTGGAACTCTTATATGCAACTGGGATGCGGGTGAGTGAATTAATCAGTATTGAACTTAGTGATTTGCATCTAGAGCTTGGATTCCTACAAACGATTGGGAAAGGAAATAAGCAACGTATCATTCCAATCGGTCAAGAAGCAACCAACTGGATTCAAAACTATTTGGAGTATGCTCGTCCTGCCTTAGAAGATGAAAAGAAGCTGTCGAATGTCTTGTTTTTAAATCATCGTGGGAGACCGTTTACTCGTCAAGGCTTCTGGAAGAATTTGAAGAAAATTGTTCAGACGGCGATGATTACAAAGGAAGTAAGCCCGCATACGCTGCGCCATTCCTTTGCAACACATATTTTAGAAGCGGGAGCCGACCTTCGAATCGTGCAGGAATTACTCGGGCACTCAGATATTAGTACGACACAAATTTATACACATATTACAAATGAACGAATGAAGGAAATTTACAAACAAGCACATCCTCGTTCGTAATATTTAGAAAATGGAGATGAAATGAATGAAATTTAAAAGAATACATGTCATTGTAATGGACTCTGTAGGGATTGGAGAAGCACCAGATGCTGCAAAATTTGATGATGCAGGTTCACATACTCTAGGTCATATTTCTGAAACGGTAGGCTTAAATGTACCAAATATGCAACGTTATGGTTTAGGAAATATCGCTCCTTTAAAAACAGTTCCACCAGTAGAACATCCTGAAGGAAGCTACACGAAATTAGAAGAAGTTTCTGTAGGGAAAGATACAATGACAGGTCACTGGGAATTAATGGGATTAAATATTAAAACTCCTTTCCGTGTATTCCCTGATGGTTTCCCACAAGAATTATTAGACCGTATTTCTGAGTTTTCAGGAAGAGGAATTGTATGTAACTTACCATATAGTGGAACAGCCGTTATTGATGACTACGGTAAACACCAAATGGAAACAGGCGATTTAATCGTTTATACTTCTGCAGACCCTGTAATGCAAATTGCAGCGCACGAAGAGATTATTCCACTGGAAGAGTTATACCGTATTTGCGAATACGCTCGTGAAATTACTAAAGATGATCCATACATGATTGGTCGTATTATCGCACGTCCTTATGTGGGTGAACCAGGAAACTTCCAAAGAACTTCAAACCGTCATGACTATGCGTTAAGTCCATTTGGCGAAACAACATTAGACTTCTTGAAGAAAGATGGATTTGATGTCATTGCAATCGGTAAAATTAACGACATCTTCAACGGACAAGGGATTACTGAATTCGTTCGTACAAAAGACAATATGGATGGCGTAGATAAACTAGTAGAAGTATTGAAGAAAGACTTCACTGGTTTGAGTTTCTTAAACTTAGTAGACTTCGATGCGGTTTATGGACACCGTCGTAATACGAAAGGATACGGCGAAGCACTTGAAGCGTTTGATGCTCGTATTCCAGAAATCGTAGAAAATATGCAAGAAGATGATTTATTAATTATTACTGCTGACCACGGAAATGACCCAACATTCAAAGGGACAGACCACACTCGTGAGTACATTCCAGTGTTAGCCATCAGTAAATCATTGAAACACCCAACACATTTACCAGAAGGACACTTCAGTGATATCGCAGAAACAATTAGCGAAAACTTTGGTGTTGCGTCAACTGGTAACGGAACAAGTTTCTTAAAAGAATTAAACTAATATAGAAAGAGGGAACAACATGAGCAAATACGAACAATTAGTTGAAACAAAAACGTTTTTACAAGAAAAAGGCATTGGTCACATTGACTTTGGAATGATTTTAGGATCAGGTCTTGGTGAACTTGCTGGAGAAGTAAAGAACCCATTAATCTTTGACTATAAAGATATTCCAAACTTCCCAGTATCAACAGTGGTCGGTCATGCTGGCCGTCTTGTATATGGTGAATTAGAAGGAAAATTCGTTTTAATCATGGATGGACGTTTCCACTACTATGAAGGTTACGATATGGAAACAGTAACGTTCCCAATTCGTTTAATGAAACTATTAGATGTTGAAACGATTATCGTTACAAACTCTGCAGGTGGTGCAAACCCAACCTTTGAACCAGGAGATTTAATGATTATTACAGATCAAATTAACTACACTGGTACAAACCCATTAATCGGACCAAACGACGACCGCTTTGGACCTCGTTTCCCTGATATGAGCCACGCGTACCACGAATACGGACAAGAAGTGGTTCGTAAAGCTGCTAAAGAATTAAACATCAATATTAAAGAAGGAGTATACATGGGATACTCTGGACCAACTTATGAAACACCAGCAGAAATTCGCTTCACACAAGCTGTGGGTGGGGATGCTGTGGGTATGTCAACCGTTCCTGAAGTGATTGTGGCAAACCATGCTGGAATTAAAGTGATTGGGATTTCATGTATTACAAACTTAGCTGCAGGAATGCAAGCAAACTTAAACCACGAAGAAGTGGTAGAAACAACACAACGCGTTAAAGAAGTGTTCAAATCATTAGTTCGTCGAGTACTTGTTTTATATTAAGAGACGAACCTCGAGGAGGAATGAATTTGTTAGTACCTTATTCAGCAACGAATAAAAAAATTGCAATGGGATTGCTTTCCTACATCCCAGAATTCAAGGACTTTAAACGATTGCAAGAGGAAATTGAAGAAATCGCGACAAATCCATCCATCAAATGCTGGCTCTGGAAAGAGTCTGAAAGCGATAATTTTATCGGATTGATTGGCGGAGAAAGTACAACAGACACAATTGTGATTAAATACTTATCGATTTCACCTTCGTTTCGTGGGGAAAATAAAACATTCCAAATGTTAGAAGATTTAACAAAGATGGAAGATAAAGTATTAAGCGGAACGATTGAAACAAGCGTCATTCTCGCAAAATGGAATAAACATCGTGTAAGTGAGGGACCATGGAAGATTTAACGATTAAAGTAGCTGAATACGAAGGACCGATGGACGTCCTCTTGCATCTGATTCGTGAGATGAAAATTGATATTTACGATATTCCGATGAATGAGTTAACAAAGCAGTATTTGAACTTCATTCATTCGATGAAGACATTGGAATTGGAAGTGGCAGCTGAATATTTAGTAATGGCGTCGACCTTATTAGAAATTAAAGCGAGAATGCTTCTTCCAAAACCAAAGTTAGAAGAGTTGGACGAAGATGGAGAACCCATTGTGGAAGATCCTCGTGACCAGCTGGTGCAACAACTATTGGAATATCAACAAATTAAAGAAAATGCCAAAAAACTTGAGGAGCTCTCTTTCCTAAGGGGGTTACACTTTGGAAAAGAAGCAAGTGACTTGTCTTCGATGCAAGAGATTATCCCTTTGAAAGAAGGAGAAGTGACCACTCAAGATTTATGGAATGCGTTAAAAAAATTAGCACGTAAGAATATTGCAAAAATGCCGCTCAAGGCGAATATTCAACATGAAACGCATACGGTTGAAGAATTAATGGATTCGATTATTTCAAAAATTGAGCATACAGATAAAAAACAAGTTCCTTTTGAGGAATGTTTCCCTGCCTTCAATCGACATGCGATTACTACAACGTTTTTAGCGATGTTACAGCTTGTTCGTGAACATCGTGTCCGTTTTATTCAAAGTTCTCCGTATGAGGATATTTTGATTGAGAAAAGACAAGAAAAGGAGAAAGAGAGTGACTAATTACATTTCAGTACTAGAAGGCTTACTATTTGTGGCTGGAGATGATGGGATTTCATTAGAAGAAGCAAGCTATATTTTAGAACTCGAAAGAAGCGCCGTTCGTCAGCTATTAGATGAATTAAAGAAACGCTTAGAAGATGAAAATAGTGGATTAGAGCTTCTTTTGACAGCTTCTCATTATAAACTCGTGACAAAAGCAAGTTTAAAATCCTATATCGAAAAATATGCAGTTTCTCCATATTCTTCTCAATTGTCTCAAGCGTCTCTAGAAACGTTAGCGATTATTGCGTATAAGCAACCTGTCACACGTGTAGATATTGAATCGATTCGTGGGGTTCAAAGTAGTGGTTCGATTCAAAAACTATTACTAAGAGACTTAATCGAAGAGGCTGGAAGGTTAGATTCACCAGGACGTCCAAAGCTGTATAAGACAACAGCTTACTTCATGGATTACTTTGGATTAGAATCTCTTGATGCCCTGCCAGATGCTTCTGATTTATTCGATTTAGATTCTGAAGAAGCGAATCAATTATTTAGAGATAATCATGATTTATTTGAAGAGTTGGAAATGCGCTCGAAAGAACATCATGAAGTAGAAGAAGAGAAAGAGTAGGTTTTTTTGTGGAAAGATTACAAAAAGTAATGGCACACGCTGGTGTGGCATCCCGCAGAAAATGTGAGGCATTTATTCAAGAAGGCCGTGTTAAAGTTAACGGTGAAGTGGTCAAAGAACTTGGATATAAAGTCGGTGCCAATGATAAAATTGAGGTAGACGGTATTCCAATTTATAAAGAAGAACCGGTGTACTTCATGTTTTACAAACCAAGAGGCGTTCTTTCAAGTGCCAGTGATGATAAAGGAAGAACCGTTGTTACAGATTATTTCAAAGAGGTAGAGCAACGCGTGTATCCAGTAGGTCGTTTGGACTACGATACAACAGGTCTTCTTTTATTAACGAATGACGGAGAGTTTTCAAACTTGATGACCCATCCAAAGCATCACGTAGAAAAGAAATATATTGCGAAAGTTAAAGGGATTCCGACTCCTAGACAAATGCGTCAATTGGAACGTGGAATCGTCTTAGATGGCAAGAAAACGTCAAATGCAAGAGCTCAAATTTTATCGGTTGATACAGATAAAGGAACAGGGATTGTAGCTTTAACGATTCATGAAGGCTGGAACCATCAAGTGAAGCGTATGTTTGAGGCTGTAGAGTTACCTGTTATGAAATTAAAACGTGAAGAGTTTGGATTTTTAACATTGGAAAATTTACGCCCTGGAGATTATCGTGAATTGCGACCTTTTGAAGTACAGAAGCTTATAAAACTCGCGTTAGACGATGAAAAATAAAGTCCTATTAGGGAGTAATACAAAGAGAAAAACGGACTCACAGGATGAGTCCGTTTTGTTTATTCTTCAGTAAATGGTGTATTTTTCCTTTTTATAGCACCCGTTGGACAGGCTGTGTAAGCCTCCTTGAAGGATTCTATCGTATCTTCTGGTAGCGGAATTGTTCCAGTATTCTGATCTTGTTTTACAAAGGCAATTCCTTCTGCATCATACTCGAAGATTTCAGGAGAACGTAGTTGGCAAATTCCACACGCAATACAAGATTCGCAATCAACTTTTGCATAAATTTTTGAAAGAGAGGATTTTTTATCCATGAGTCAATACTCCTTTTATCAAATTTGGATATTACATGCGATCAAGTCGTATGGTTCGATTCCGTTAAATCGATTATATCGTATTTTAACAGGAAATCGTACCATGTCGACTTTAATTGGCGTGACTGAAGATAAAGCAGAAGTATTTTTTGCAAGTTTGCCTCATTTGAAAGAAGTGGAGTACCATCGATTATTAAGAGCATTGATTAGAGAAGGACTAGTTTTAGAAGAGGACTCTAAGTTGAGTTTAGCTAAAGAAATTTCAGACTTGCCACTTGTTACTAAAGGGAGTCATCCTGTCAATTACTTAATGCATCCTTATTCGTTTGTGCAATTAAGAGATGTCACAAGACTGTGGATAGAATGGATTAGTTACCACCGGTATGAGGAATCAAAATATCGACCTCTCATTCAAAATGTATGGTTACAGCAATTATTTAAACGATGGTATAAAGAAGAAAATATTACAACTGATTGGTTTGATAGAGTTGTGGAAGAGTTCAGTGTCTGGACTAATAGGCAAGAGGACTCTGTTAAAGGACATTGGGTCGGCCTTTTTAATGGTGCCAAATCAACAGCAGCCTTGGAAGAAGAGCTCCTCTCATTGTGGGAATTTTCCACCGTTGAAGACTGCGAATCTCTCTCAAGACTTGTCTTTATGAAATGGGTGAGTGATGTTTTTGAAGAGGATGAACAGTACCCAATTACGCATAATTGGTTTAAAAAAATGTTTCAATGGATTTCTCATGAAACGATTTCTGTGCAAGAAACGGTTCGCCTCTTTGACAGAGGGATGAAACGAACAGAGATTGCCCGTCTTCGCAAATTAAAAGAGAGTACGATTAATGATCACCTCTTAAAGTATTTTCTACTTACAAAAGACGCCTTTTATAAACGTGTGGAAGAAAGCTCTGTAGCCAAATCATACAAAATGCTGTTTAACGATGGAGCTTATCCAAAATACAAAGAAGCAAAAGAACAGTTTGAAGCTGAAGAGAAGAAAATGGATTTCTTCTTATTCAGATACTATCAAATTAAAGCCTTAAAGGAGCGTGGTTGACATGGATCCAATATTGAATCGATTTGGATATAAGGAGTTCCGGGAAGGACAAAAAGAAGTCATCATGGCTCTAGAAAAAGGGACGGACGCAATTGCGATTCTTCCAACAGGGAACGGGAAATCGTTTATCTATCAATATATTGGCTTAAAAGAAAAGTGTAGAGTAGTTATTGTGTCACCACTGATTGCTTTAATGGTAGACCAAGTGGCAAGCTTGAAACAACTGGGGATTCATAGAGCCGTTGCCATCACTTCTTTAATGACAGAGTCGGAGAAAAACTATATTTTAAGTACATTACATGAATACCAGTTTATCTTTGTATCTCCAGAGATGTTACAAACAACAAGATTCATTAAGAGATTAGTAAAACTTGATATCGGACTACTCGTTGTGGATGAGGCGCATTGTATTTCACAGTGGGGATATGACTTTAGAAGCGATTATTTATTCATCGGTAAAATGCGAAAAAGCCTTGGAAACCCAAGAACATTAGCGTTAACAGCAACTGCAACCACTCAAGTAATTCAAGATATTTATACATTTTTAGGTTTGAACAAAGAGCATACTACTTATTTTCAAGGACATGCATTCTTGAAAAATCGAGAAATTGATATTCTCACTGTTGAAGGACTGCGTAGTAAGATGCTGAGTGAAGTGCTGAAACGGGTAGAGTTCCCGTGTATTGTCTATGCTTCGACGATAAAAGAAATCGAAGGACTCAAAGAAAATCTTTTGTCTGAAGGTTTTACGAAACTGGATACTTTTCACTCTAAACGTCACCCTCAAGATAGACAGATTATTCAACAGAAATTTTTCAGAGGGGACATTAATATCCTGTTAGCTACGAGTGCTTTTGGAATGGGAATTAACCAGTCTAATATTCGTACGATTATTCACTACCAGCTTCCACAAACACTAGAAGATTATGTGCAGCAAATTGGACGAGCGGGGCGTGACTTAGAATTTAGTCGCTGTATTGCTTTCGTTCATCCCGATGATTTTCCTGAGATGGGACGTAGAATCGGGCGTTCCTTTGACGTGGAGAACGAAGAAGAAAACGAAATCCATCAAAACATTAGAGAAATCGCAAAAGCCTTTCGTTGGAATGACGAACAACAAAAGGAATTTATGCAACTTCAACGGTCTCGCAAATTAAAACAATTGGGGCAAATAGAAGAGTTTGCTACAACTTCAATGTGTAAAGAACAGTATTTAGCGCAATTTTTTGGCGAAAAGCGTACAGAGGCTTGCGGTAAATGCAGTAGTTGCAGACATCTAGATTTATTTTTACTGGAAATAGGAACGAAGTGGAATGAAATAGAAAGTTGTAAAAATTCCTTTGAAGAAAGCTTTAAGAAATTATTTAATCTCTGACAAAATAGAGTGATTTTTTGAGAAATTATGCTACAATAGTACTAAAGTAAAAGTTTGCCCTGAGTGTAAGAATATGCTATATTGTGTAGTGAATTGACTGAGGATAGCATTGGGTCAAATTAGGAGGATTTTGAATGAGCGATAACTTTAATAATAATGAAGATTTAAATCAAACAGAAGAACAACCATGGGAAAGAAAATTTGGCGAAGAAGAGAATTTAAAGAATCGTCAATTTTCTCGTAGTGCTAGAAACTCAGGTGGAAAAGCAGTAGCACCATTATCAAATGTTTTATTATTTGTATTCTTAATTGTCATTGTAGCACCAGTATTATTTATGATGTGGTTCTCAATTAGCAATAATAGCAATCAAGTGAAACCTAGAACTGCTGATGATGTAATGTTAACGAAGACTGTTGAAACGACAACAGCAACTCCGGAAACAACAGCTGCTACAACAAAACAAGAGGCTACAACAACAGCTCGCGAAGCTACAACAACAGCTCCTCGTCAAGCTGAACAAACGCAACAAACACCAACTACTCAAGCGCAACAACAAAACGGTAACTACGGTACTTACACAGTTAAGGCTGGAGATACTTTATACCGTATCGCAGTAAATCATGGTATGGATGTTGCAACATTAAAACAAATTAATGGTCTTACAGGAGATAACATTGCTCCAGGAACTACATTAAAAGTAGCACAATAATATACGACTAAAATATAAGAAGTCTGAGACGCAAGACGTTTCAGGCTTTCTTTTTGAGAAGGAGAGAGAGTATGCAAGTTGCAATTGATGGACCAGCTTCGTCTGGGAAAAGTACAATTTCAAAACTAATTGCTAAAGAAACCAATTTTCTTTATTTAGATACAGGTGCGATGTATCGTGCGACCACATTAGCGTTTTTAAGAAATCATATTTCTGTTGATGATGAAAAGACGATTGAAGAATTATTAGAGAATTTAGACATCAGCTTTAAAAATACCGAAGATGGCCAACTTGTCTTCTTAAATGGAGAAGATGTCACTCGTGAAATCCGTGATCTTGAAGTGACCAGAAATGTATCTGAAGTTTCAGCGATTAAAGCAGTTCGAGTGAAACTTGTTCAAATGCAACGTGAGATTGCTGAAAATCATTCAATTATTATGGATGGTCGAGATATCGGAACAGTGGTACTTCCTAATGCGGAATTAAAGATTTTCTTAGTGGCTTCTGTTAAAGAACGCGCGCTTCGCCGTTATAGAGAAAACCAAGAGAAGGGTATTGAGTTATCTTTAGAAAAATTAGAAGAAGAAATCGCGCATCGTGACTTTTTAGATAGCACTCGTAAGGAATCTCCTTTGAAAAAAGCGGATGATGCAATTGAAATCGATACAACAAGCCTATCAATTCAAGAAGTTGTTTCTAAAATTACGAATCTTATCCAAGAAAAGTTAACGAATTAACCAGTTTTTGCACAAAAACACTAGAATTCGTTTTCATTTAGTGGTATGATTGTAAGTGGATAAAAAGTTTGATTTTACACAAATATCAAACTTTGTGTTCGTATGAATTGTCGCGCTTAGGAGGAAGTCACATGTCAGAATTACAAACAATGCAAGATGCGCTAGATATCGTAAAAGATATTCAAATCGGAGATTTAGTACAAGGTGAAGTATTAACTCTACAAGATAAACAAGCCATCGTAGGAATTATCGGTGGAGGAGTTGAAGGGGTTATTCCTTTCAATGAATTATCAACATCACCAGTAGAACGTGTAGAAGACGTTTTATCTGTGGGAGATGTCGTTGATTTAGTAGTCATCAAACAAATCAAAGATAAAGAAAATGGAAGTTTCTTACTTTCTAAAAAACGTGTAGATGCACGTAAAGTTTGGGAAGATATTCAAGCTAAATTCGATAACAAAGAAATCATCGAAGCTCCAGTTGTGGATGCTGTTAAAGGTGGTTTAGTAGTGGATGCAGGAGTTCGTGCTTTCGTACCAGCTTCAATGGTGTCAGACCACTATGTTGATAACTTAGCTCAATTCAAAGGCCAAACATTAGCTTTTGAAATCGTTGAAATCGAACCAAGCGAAAATCGTTTAATCTTATCACGTAAAAACTTAGTTGCAGCTGAAAAAGCAGCTAAGCGTGCAGCTGTATTTGAAGCAATTCAAGAAGGTTCTGTAGTGACTGGTAAAGTAGCTCGATTAACAAACTTTGGTGCATTTATCGACTTAGGTGGTGTGGATGGATTAGTTCACATCTCACAAATCTCTCACGAGCACGTTGCGAAAGCAAGCGACAAATTAAAAGTTGGCGAAGAAGTTCAAGCTAAAGTTATCTCTGTGGATCCAGAAAGTGGACGTGTATCATTATCAATTAAAGATACATTAGCAGGACCATGGGATAACATTGAAGAACGCGCAGCAGTTGGTTCTGTATTAGATGGTTTAGTAAAACGTCTAACTACATTTGGAGCATTTGTTGAATTATTCCCTGGTGTAGAAGGATTAGTTCACATCTCACAAATTGCTCACCAACACATCGCAACACCACACGAAGTTCTTAAAGAAGGTCAAGAAGTTCAAGTGAAAGTTCTTGAAGTTCATCCAGAACAACAACGTATTTCTTTAAGTATTAAAGCTTTACAAGAAGCTCCAAAACCTGAAAAAGAAGAAGTTGAAGAAGTGGTTGAAGAAACATACGAATTACCTGAAGAAGATGTTTCATTCTCTTTAGCAGATCGTTTAGGAGATCAACTTTCTGAACTTAAAGTTGAAGAATAACAATAAGATATAAGTTAAGTGGAAATAGTCTGGACTGGTTCCAGACTATTTTTATGATAGAATTAGAGATAAAGGAGGAATAGTATGTCAACACCAGTTATTGCCGTTGTAGGAAGACCAAATGTTGGGAAATCTACAATTTTTAACCGTATTGTCGGAGAGCGAATCTCAATCGTAGAAGATATCGCCGGAGTTACTCGTGACCGTATCTATTCTGAAGGTGAGTGGTTAGGGCACTCCTTTAATATTATTGATACAGGTGGAATTGATATTACGGATGAACCGTTTATGTCAAATATCCGTATGCAAGCAGAAATCGCGATGGAAGAAGCCGATGTCATTATCTTCCTTACAAGTGTGAAAGAGGGCGTGACAACGACAGATGAACACATTGCAAAACTGCTCTATCGTACGAACAAACCAGTTTTACTTGCTGTAAATAAAGTAGATAATCCTGAATTACGTTCTGAAATTTTTGATTTCTATTCATTAGGATTTGGTGAACCATTCCCAATTTCAGGAAGTCATGGATTAGGACTTGGAGATTTATTAGATGCAGCTGTTAAAGCATTCCCTGAAGAAAAGGATGACGAAGAGGATAAAGACGTTATTAAGTTCAGTTTCATTGGTCGTCCAAACGTAGGGAAATCAAGTTTAGTCAATGCGATGCTTGGAGAAGAACGTGTGATTGTTTCCAATGTTGCAGGAACGACTCGTGATGCCATCGATACAACGTTTGAAGACGAAGAAGGGACTATTTTCAAGATGATTGATACGGCCGGTATTCGTAAAAAAGGTCGTGTCTTTGAATCAACTGAAAAATATAGTGTCTTACGTGCCTTAAGAGCGATTGAACGAAGCGACATTGTTTGTGTGGTCTTGAATGCAGAAGAGGGAATTCAAGAACAAGATAAGAAAATCGCAGGGTACGCTCATGAAGCCGGTAAGGGTGTCGTTATTTTAGTGAATAAATGGGATACGCTTGAAAAAGATAATTCGACTTACAAAGAATTTGAAGATAAGATTCGTCAAGAATTCTTATACTTATCTTATGCTCCAATTATTTTTGTATCTGCGAAGACAAAACAACGTCTTACAAAAATTCCACCAATCTTAAAAGAGATTCATGAAGTTCGTTCACGTCGTATTTCATCTTCTGTATTGAATGATGTATTAATGGATGCAATCGCAATGAACCCAACTCCAACGGATAAAGGGAACCGTTTGAAGATTTACTATATGACGCAAGTAGCGATTCAACCACCAACATTTGTAACCTTTGTAAATGATGTTGAATTGATGCATTTCTCATATGAACGTTTCTTAGAAAACAGAATTCGATCAGCATTTGGCTTTGAAGGAACACCCATCCATATGATTACGCGTCAAAGAAAGTAAAAAAATTCATATAAGCCTTATAAAACAAGATATAAAACATTGAAACTATAGAGTTTGAATGGTATAATCTAGAGGAAATCAAAACTAATTTTCGATTTCCAGACAAGTTGGACCACTCAACGAACTCTGATAGAAATTCTTATTTGACGGAGGTGAAACTAAAATGGCAAACAAAGCAGAATTAGTAGATCGCGTTGCTAAAAAAACGCAATTAACAAAGAAAGATGTTTCAGCAACTGTTGAAGCGTTATTCGAAACAATTCAAGAAGCTTTAAAAGCAGGTGAAAAAGTTCAAGTTATCGGATTTGGTAACTTCGAAGTACGCCATCGCGCTGCTCGTAAAGGACGTAACCCTCAAACAGGTAAAGAAATCAAAATCAAAGCTTCAAAAGTTCCAGCATTCAAAGCTGGTAAAGCTCTTAAAGATGCAGTTAAAAAATAATTCCTCTGAATTATTTTTCATAGCATGAAGTTTTGTTTGGTGTTATATTAGAGGTAACTCTATATAACACCTTCTTTTTTTGGTGTAAAATATCAAACTTATACATATTTAAATGCAATATTTTTTTGCAAAAGGAGAAATTATGACACAAGTAATCGACGCAATTGAACAAGCTTTACAAGAACAAGATATTGATAAAGTCTATGAACACTATCATCATTTTTTTGACAATTTTGACCCAGAAAAAGATCTTCAAGAGATGGCAGACTTAGCGACCTATTCTGTATCTATCGGATTCTATGAGGAAGCAAAACGTGCCTTATTACGACTAACAGAAGTGGAACCAGATGAAGCCATTTGGACGATTTTATTGGCAGAGATTTTAGTTGCTGAAGGGGAAACAGACCAAGCGTTGTCGATTTTATATGATATTCCAGAAACGGATCCAGATTATCCAAGTGTCTTAGTTGTTCAATCGGAAGCGTATAAGGAAGAAGGCGACTTTGACCTAGCGGAGAAAAAATTATTAAAGGCAAAAGATTTAGATCAGGATGAACCAATAATTGATTTTTATCTTGGAACATTATTGTTTGAAGCAGGAAGTTTTGAACGTAGTGCTTTCTTCTTAGAAAGATTCTTAAAGCAAAATCCTACTGAAACTGGTGAAGAAGAACGCGCACAAGAATTATATGTCGAAGCTACTCTTAGAATTGGGAATAAAGAGCCTTTAGAGCAATATATTGGAGAAGAGAGTATTGATGGCCTTTCAAGTGATTTATTGCTTCAAATGGGGACATATGAGTCTATTGAAGGCAACTACGAAAAGGCGTTAGAGTATTATTTAGAGATTCTTGAACGTGAAGAAGAGAATCCTGAAGTGACATTAAACGTTATTCAATGTCTCTTGATGCTAAAACGTGAAGAAGAAGCAAAAAGCTATGCAAAAAAATGGGTTGCATTTGATGATTTAAATGATGAAGCTCATCGTATTTTAGGGCAGATTGAATTAGCAACAGGTGAAAGAGATGCGGGGCTTCTTTCATTAAAAGAAGCAGTAAACCTCAATAGCGATTCATTTTTAAATGTGACTTCTTATATAGAAGCATTGAATGAAGAGGAAGAATACGATGAAAGTATTGCCTTTCTTGAGAGTCTTGAAACTAAAGAAGATGCAGTCATTCTTTATTTGTTTGCGAAAATTTATGAGGAAATGGAAGAGTATGAGAAATCATTTGAGAACTATCAAAAAGCCTATGAAGCTGGTGAAAGTTCAGTCGAATTTTTAGAAGACTATATTCGTTTCATGATAGAAGAAGGACGTAAAGATTTAGCAGCTCCAGCCTTACAAGAAGCCTTAAAGGTCGATCCATTTAATCCTGAATTTATCCGCTATACATTTATTTTTGAAGAGTAGGAGGGATACTTTGTTTAACCCTAGTTTAGAAACAAAGAAGAAGTTTATATCGTGGTTTATTTCAAATCATTCATTAAAAAGAAGAGAGTCTTTATGGATTCTAAATTACTTGTTAAACCATGAGTTGTTGTTGAAACAAATTCATTTTGTGGAACATGTGGAAGCTACTCCAAAAGGAATGTTGTTTTCAACGATTAAACCTGCTCAGGAATCTTTCTTATTTTTTAAAGAAGGAACGAAATTCGATAATCCAGAAGTTGCTTTTCATGATATGCGTCTTCACTGGAAAGAGGATTGCTACGTTGAATTAGACTTCCCAAATGCTTATAAGAGTATGGTGAGTTTTTCAGTGTTAGAGAAAAATCCGTATTACATCCAAGAAGCCGAAGAGATGGAAGTAGTGGAGGATGAACTAGACCTTATCCAAAAAGAAGTGTTAATCTCTCAATTGAAATCAGAAATAAATGAGGCGCTCGAATCAATGGACTCGGCGCGATTTATGGAACTAACGAATCGATTAAAGGAGTTAGAAGATGAGTGAATTTAAGGGGAAAGTAGACATTCAAGCAGTACCACTCTTTGTGGATGCACTTCCTGTTCTTCAAACCTTAAAAAACGCTGGACATGAGGCTGTCTTTGTAGGTGGTTCTGTTCGTGATTTGGTGCTGGGAAAAGAAATCTCTGATGTAGATATTGCAACTAGTGCCACTCCTGAAGAAGTAAAGAGTCTCTTTGCGCATACAGTTGATGTGGGGATTGAACATGGTACAGTTCTCGTATTACATCATCATGAAAGTTATGAGGTGACCACATTCCGTACAGAAGGGACCTATCAAGATTTTAGACATCCAGACTCTGTAACCTTTGTTAGAAGCTTAGAAGAAGACCTGATGCGTCGCGACTTTACGATTAATGCACTGGCACTGAACGACCAAGAGGAAATTGTTGATTACTTTAATGGAATCGAAGATTTACAGCAAAAAATAATTCGTTGTGTAGGGAATCCTCTGGAACGCTTTAATGAAGATGCACTGAGAATGATGCGTGCAGTGCGTTTTTCAGGACAGTTAGGCTTTGCAATTGAAGAAGCAACATTTGATGCCATTCGTGTGTTAAAAGAGAATTTAGAACGTGTAGCTGTGGAGCGAATGAAAGTAGAGTTTGAGAAGATGATACTGAGTCCACATCGCGCTCTTGCCTTTAAAGCGTTTGTAGAGAGTGAGTTATACCATTCTTGCCCAGATTTTAAAGAAGCAAAGGACACACTGTTAAAGATTGGAGAATTTCCATTAGATGCTATCAGTATTACACAAGCGTGG
>CALHVK010000081.1 GCA_938039195.1 uncultured Carnobacteriaceae bacterium | reverse complement strand
TAATTTTTTAAGTGGAATCACGTGAGCACGAACTCCAGTTGGAGCAGCTTGCTCGATCAATTTCTTACGTAGATCATCTTTTGCAACTTTATCTGAAACAACGATGATACGATTTGGATTTGTTGCCTTTGTCCAGCTTGTTGCTACTTGTCCGTGTAAAAGACGAGTATCCACACGTGCTAGAACAAATTTAATTTTACCGTCTCCGATAACAGTTCCTTCAGGGATTGCACCTTTTGAAACTGGAGCAGCAGATTCTGCTTTCTCCTCATTTTTCTCTTCAGGTTGAAGAGATTCTGGACGAATCTTCACACCTTCAATTGCTGTTGGGGCAATTGCTTTTGCAATTTCATGAGATGTATTCATTGAAAAACGGCTAGCGTATGATTCAATTAACATCGGCAAGCTTAATCCTGCTACGATTGCGCGGTGTTCTGAATCTTCTTCAAACAAGATATTCGCTTGGTTGAATGGACTTCCACCCCATAAGTCTACTAGAAATAGAATTTCTTCAGTATCTAGCTTTTCAACTGCTTCTCGCAGTTTTCTTTGTAAGTCTTCAGGTCCTTCGCTCGGCATAAAAACAACAGATTCAACTTTTTCTTGATTCCCGAAAATCATTGAACCTGATTGTTTAATACCATCTGCAAATTCACCGTGACTTGCAATGATAATTCCTACCATAAAGCTACCTCCTTTATTTAAATTAAATCGCTTTTATGATTTAACTTATTTTACCACAAGAACACATCTACTTAAAGAAATCTTAACCTTTAAAATTGTTTTTTATCGGTTTCCTTTCCATAGCTAGAAAGAAAAAAAGCTAATCACTACCGATTAGCTTTTTATCCTAATTATTTATATTGTGGACGACTATATCCGATAATATAACGTGCATTCAATTTATGTGATTTTCGAACTACTTTAGATTCATCATAATTACGATCACTTGTGTTCCCTTCAATCGTAATCACTCTATCGCCTTCTACTTTTTCAACAATGGCAATATGGTCAGCTACACCGTCAATATTCCAGTCAAATGTAATCACATCTCCTGGTTGTGGAGTTGTTTTTCCAATCCAAATACCTTTATTCTTCATCAAGAGAATATGTTGAGGAACATAAGCTTCTTTATCAATTAAGTCAATTAGTCCACTATGTTGATACATTGCAGAAACAAAAATATCACACCAGTCATCATATGCACTTACGCGATAACCGCTATAGCTTCGTTTACCTGAGTTATAAATGCTTACCATCGTATAATGACGGCTATCGAATTGCTCTACACCAATGTATCCACGAGCTAAATCTAATAAGATATTCTTATGATTACCGTTCACTGAAGGATTTGGAAGCCAAGCTCCATCTGGGCCAACATAATAGCGATAGTTATCTACCCATTGATTTGTGGCCATTTTTCCATCCGAAAGTAAATAGTAGTCGCCAATCCATTTATTGCGTGTTGGGATTCCGTTTCGATAATGGTACCATGCACCATCTTCTTCTTGTTTCCAGCCATCTTTTCCTTTAACAGCGTTAGAAACTAGATGACCATCCTCCCCAACATAGAATTGATCGTTATTAACCCATTGATTTGTAGCCATGGCACCTGAAGAACCTAAATAATACTTACCGCGCCATTCATTTTTTACGCGCTCTTCTTTACCTTCATAATAGTACCAAGTGCCATTTTCTTTAACCCAACCATTTTTGAGTTTTTTATCTTTTACTCAGTAACCATCTGCTCCAACGTAATAACGGTAATCTTCCACCCATTTATTCGTTGCCATGGTACCGTCTTCTTGAAGATAATAGTTCCCTTTCCAGACATTCTTAACTGGTTGTCCATTTTCGTAGTAATACCAAATACCGTCAATCTTTTCCCAAGCAGATTTTACACGATTTGGAACCCAAGCTCCGTTCTTATCGACATAATACTTGTGATCATCTACCCAGTTCTCAGTAGCCAATTTCCCATCAACACCAAGATAATAATTACCTTTCCAGTTATTACACAGTAACTCTTCACCTTCTAGATAAAAATACCAATATCCGCCTTCTTTAACCCAGCCAGATTTCTTAACTTTTCCTGGGACCCATTTACCTGAAGCATCTACATAGTATTTGTAGTTATCTACCCATTTACTAGTAGCCATTTTCCCATCAGCTTCTAAGTAATAGTCACCTTTCCAGTTTGAAGTGAGCATTGTGTGGTCAGCATTATAAAAATACCAACTACCGTCTGAAGTTTGTACCCATCCAGTATATTTTGGAGCTTCTGTAGTCGAAGTTTCCGTCGTTACCTCCTGAGTTTGTGTAGTTGCTGCTTCAGTTGTACTTTCTACCTTTTCAGTAGTCTCCACTTGTGTAGTTGACGGCGCTACTTCAGTAGTCGGTTCAACTTCTTGTGCTAAAACTGCATTCCCGTTTAATAATAAAATCCCTGCTAATAATCCCAAAGAACTTCTAAATTTCATTTTTCTCTCCTTTTTAATGATGTAATTTATTCCCGTTATCATCGAGATAGAATGTAAATCCTTCTCCAATAACTTGGTTTACGTCTGTAATGATTACAAACGCTTCTGGATCATACTCGTGAACAATCCGTTGAACTGGCATCAATTGTTGACGACTAACTACGACATAAAGAACTTGTCGCTTCTCTTTCGAGTAAAAACCGTGTCCATCCAACACTGTAATTCCACGATCTAAATCCGTTTGGATTCGCTGCCCAATTTCATCATATTTATCCGAAATAATCATAATCGCTTTTCGTGGATTGAATCCTTCTAAAATAAAGTTAATCACTTTACTTGCAACAAATAACATAATCAATGTAAGAACAGCTTTTTCAAAACCAATTACAAAGGCAAGTGGTGTCACAATAATAAAGTCAATCATTAATAATGATGAAGAAACGCTCCATCCCAAGTATTTGTGCATCATCATTGCGATAATATCCGTACCTGCTGTCGTTCCTTTTCCAAGAATCACAAGTCCCAGTGCTACTCCGACTAAAACGCCGGCTGCAACGCCTGCAACGACTAAGTTTTCTGGAACGAATACCGGCCAGTCTTGCGTTAATTTAATAAATAATGGTAATTCAAACACTGCAACAACAGTATATATCATTGTTTTTTTCTCTAAGTAACGATATCCAATGATTAATAAGAATCCATTTAATATTAAGTTTGATAAAGCTGGGTCAATTTGCAATGTGTAATAACCTAACAGTGTAACCCCAGTAATACCACCTTCACCAAAGTGATTCGCAATAACAATGGCATTAATGACATATGAAAATAAGAAACAACCTAAGGTAACCAGTACGAAGGACTTTAAAGTATCTTTGTTTAAATATTTATCCAATCTACTACCTCCTTATTCTGGTACTCTATGGAATCTTCCATAGAAATTCTCTGTACTAATTTGATTAATAATCGCACGAGGATCAGCCTCTTTAATAACTGAAACAGCATCAATGACTTCATAAGAAGATAATACTGTGTGCAAAAGATACATCTTTTCACGACTAAATCCACCAATTGCTTCGACACAAGAAATCCCATGACGAATATTCTTCAAGTAGGCTTCCATTACATCGTCTCCGTAACGAGTCGTAATCTGAAGAGTTACTTTATGATAACGTTGATGGAATGTGCTTATCACTTTTGTTGAAATATATTGGAAGATAATGGAATATCCCGCATGTTTCCAGCCAAATAAGGCACCAAAAATCAGTAGTAACGCTGTATTAAATAGGAAGACTTCTTGCCAAATCGTTTTCCCGTTACGGTTTGAAACGTATAATGCCACAAAATCCATCCCACCGGTAGATGCGTTTCCTTTTAAGGCTAGAGAAACATACAATCCATTTAATACTCCACCAAATATTACGTTCAGCATTGTATCGTCGACAAATAATGGTTCGAAATTCAACACGCGGATAAAGAAACTTCCCACGAATACTTGAAAAATCGAATAAAATGTAAATCGTGCACTAATTCCTCGATAACATAAAATAGCAACCGGAATATTTAGCATAATTAATAACATTGAAATTGACAACTCTACTCCAAATAGGCCAGCGATTTGGTTCATTAAAATTGATACTCCAAGAAATCCACTAGAAAGCAAATTAGAAGGTTGAATAAACACCTTCAAAGTGAAGGCTTGAAGGAAGCCTGAAATCACTACTGCCAATAACGAAAAGACATGTCGTATCATTTTATTCTTACGAAATTTACGATAAGAAGATGGGTTTAAGAAACTCATATAGGATCACTCACCTTAAAATAGAATTGAACTCCATCCTTTGTTGGAACTTTTAAGACTGCGTCATAATAATGAAATGGAACCTTTTTAGATTCTAAGTTTAATACAAGATTTTCTAATTCTCTAATATTTGGAACACGCCACTCAATCTCAGAAACTCCATAGAAATCTTCATGGAATCTTGGGATAAACTTCCACGAGTTAATACTAAGTGAATAGCCATCGCGATTAATTTTAAAATTTTTGCGTTTCGTCACATAATCAAATGTTGTATTGAATAAAAACGCATCGATTAAAAATGCTCCCGTTTCTTCAACATCGGCGACATTATAATGAACTTGAGCAATCGTTGCGGATGGTGGAAACTCTTCAGACAATGCATCTACTCCATCAATAAACTCATGAAGGGAACGATTCATTTCTGTTCCTTCTAGATATTGATCAACGAGATCGTATCCACTCTCACCTTCGACCATAAACTTCAGGCGATTTCCTTCAGGATCCATAATATAAAAATTATTTGTATATCCATCAAAACCAGTAGCCGTAATCGTCTGTTCTTCAAGAATTAATCGATTGATCAATTCTCCCATTTGAAATGGTTTTGCAAGTTTAAAGCCGATAAAATATGTAGTCAGAATAGAATTTTTGCTACCTTTACCTTGAACTAATCGTAATAGAGGAACACTTCCTCTACTATGCCCAATAAGGATTTCGTTATCAAATTCCTGCAGTACAACAAGACCTAAAACTTGCGTATAAAATTTCTTCATCACAGAAAGATTCCGTACCGTTATTGTTACAAGAGAAATCATCCACTCTTTTTTTGATTGTGGTACAAGCGCATCTTTCACTAACTGTAATAGATTTCGCATTTTTATTTTCCTTTACTAAAAAAGTGGGGAGGAATTAAAGGATGTTCCTCACCCACTCCGTTAATTTTTTATCCTTCAAAAGCCACTGTTAAAGGTGGGACAACTTGTTTCTTACGCGAAACAACTCCCGGTAGTGTTAGTACTCCATCATTGTAGCTAGCGTTAAATGCTTGAGCCACTTTATCTAGATGGTCACCAACTACTAATACTGTTGATACGCTAGTTAAGATGTTTGTAATGACAAATACAAATGTATCATATCCATTTTTATCATTGGCAACTCGCATGCTTTCTTCTAACTCATCGCGACGCGCTAATAACTCTTCAGGATCCACTACGTTTACTTGCGCAATTCGTAAGTTTGCTCCTCCCATTGGGAATGATTTTGCATCTAGGTCAATTAAATCATCTGTTGATTTATTTCCTAAGTTTGTACCAGCTTTTAGCATTTCCAAACCATATACATTCACATCGATTTCAGCAATGTTTGCTAAGTCAGTCGCTGCTTCAATATCTTGTTGTGTACATGTAGGTGACTTGAATAATAATGTATCTGAAACAATAGCAGAGACCATTAATCCTGCGATATCTTTTGGAATATCAATTCCATATTCTTTGTACATTTTATAGAGGATTGTATTTGTACATCCTACTGGTTCTGCACGATAGAATAATGGGTTGGCTGTTTGGAAGTTTGCGATACGGTGGTGATCCACTACATATTCTACTTCCACTTTTTCAACGCCTGTAGCACTTTGTTGAACTTCATTGTGGTCTACTAACGCTACGCGATTTGTTTCTTCTGAAACATCTCCAATCACTCGTGGAGCTTCTTTTTTGAAATAATCTAAAGCATATTGTGTTTCTTCATTTGGAGTCCCAAGGGCAACTGCTTCTGCATCTTCTCCTAAGTGACGTAATAAATAAGCATATGAAATCGCTGATGTAATCGCGTCTGTATCTGGATTTTGATGTCCGAAAACTAATAATTTACTCATAATTTGGCCTCTCTCTATATAAATTTACATTGACAATTTTAACATAATTATCACTTAAAACCAATAGATAATGCATTATTTCTAGTATTTCCGCAAAAAAAGAACTGTTATAGCTTTTACACTATAACAGTTCTTGCATTATGCATTTAAATAACCTTTATATTCGTCCGTTCTTAAAATACGACGAGCATTATCCACACGTTCTTGAGTCGGTGGCTCAATATGGTCTAATTTATATGGAATTCCTAAGTTCTTCCATTTATAAACACCCAATTTATGGTATGGCAAGATCTCGAATTTCAAAACATTCTTCAATCCTGCAACAAAGTCACTTAATCGGATGAGATATTCATCATAGTCTGAACGTTCTGGAACTAAAACATGGCGAATCCATACTGGTTGCCCTTTATCGGATAAATATTCTGCTAGTTGAAGAATATTCT
>CALHVK010000080.1 GCA_938039195.1 uncultured Carnobacteriaceae bacterium | reverse complement strand
ACAACGCAGCAAAACCGTTAGATTTTGTTTTTAAAATTTTTTCGTTCATAAAAAAGACTCCTTTGTCTATTTGATATCTAAATGATATCACTCTGAAATCCGAAAAGCAATATAATAAGGCTGATAGAAAATAAGTTATTAGATTCACAAAATATTGTAAAGACTAATTATTTATGGTATCATTTAACAAAAGCGGGAGGAAGAACAATGAATTCAAATAAAAAGAGAAATTTAATTCGTAAACTTGTGGGACTTACAGCTTCGATGGCTATCGCGAGTATATTTGCACCATCAACACCATCAATTACACAAGTTGTATTTGCTGAAGAGGCGCCTGCAGTAACTTATAAAGTAAAATATAAATTTATAAGTAGTACACCTGGAAAAGAATTACCTCAAAGAGTATTGGATGTATTACCTGGAGACGAAGAGTATCCTGTAGGTAGTTTAGTTCAACCAACAACTGAATTTAAAAAAGTAGTTGGTGAGGGAATACCACGCCAAGTTGTTGAAGGAGAAGGGTATTGGGTTTTCCAAGGGTTCGATTCAGATGCTAGAACAATCAAAAACGGGGATGTAGTATTTACAGGTAAATGGAAGTGGTTTGATTATATTGATTATTCATATGTAGTTGGTGGACCAGTATTTGTTCCTTTGCCAGAATCAATGGTAAATGAAGCAGCCAAACTTAAAACAACGCGTATTTCTTATGCGGATTTTGAAAATCATGTTGATATTCCTGAAAACTTAAAAATTATTCAGAAACTAATGAACTGGAATGAAGCTACTGGTAAGTACGAACCAATCATTATGAAAGATGACGATGCCCAATGGGAATACCATCCGAAACCTGACCCACCAGGAGACGGGTTGCGTGTAGAGTTAGATTATCATAAGAATTCGAAATTCCGCTATGACTTCCCAAAAGTTCAAGAATTTCTTAATCTTTATTGGAAACCAATACCTCGTAACGTGGAATATGAATTTGTTAGTGGAACAAAAGGCAAAGAGATTGAAGGAGTATTAGATCACTTAAAACCGTTTCACAAAGGAACTTACTACTATTATTATAGAAATCTAAAAGAGTATAGTGAAACGAAGATTGTTGCTGAGCAACCAAAGCAAACTACTTTTTACGATTCTACCAAAAAAGGCACGTGGACATTCGTTTCATATGATGTAACAGAAAAACTTCTTAGTGAGTGGGATCTTAATGGATGGAATTTAAAATTCACTGGTACATGGACGTTTGTTGCTGACGAAGAACCAGCGCCAGAAGAATCAACAGAAGAACAAAGCAATCAAACGGAATCAACTGATGAAAAATTAGAAACAACAGAAGTTCCAACGACTCAAAAGGAAGCAAATGTAGAACAACCAGAATCAACAGAAGTGGAGACTTCGGAGAAAGTAACAGAAGCAGAACTACCAAATACAGGGACAACAGGAGTCCTAACAACAGTTATAGTGGGAGTTTGTATAGCTTTGAGTGGGTTCGGATTATTTGCTCAAGGTCGTCGTAAAGAAGGCTAATGGATTCTCTTAGTGCGAATTACAATAGAAATAAAACCCCCTTCTAAGTAATAATCTTAGAAGGGGGTTTACTTTTTTTAGTGATGCTATCAGTAACTTCGCTATACACCACATTAAGATTATCTCGAATCCTTTTCAAGTTACTATAAAACAAGTAATAAGATGAACGTTACAATCGCAAGTCCACCTTGTTTCCAGATGATGCTGATTTGGCTTGTAAGACCACCGTATACTGCTACAACGATGATATTGAAAAGTAAAAATCCGACCAATTCACGAGACCCGACGATTAATCCAAAGACTAATCCTACGGCAATCATCAAGTTATAGACACCTTGGTTTTTAAAGAGCGTCGTAATATTGGCATTTTTCAGTGTTTCAACACTCATATTGAAGACGCGACTTGTGGCTTCTGAAGTCGTTTGGAGTGTTTCCAAGTAAAAAATATATACGAATTCCAGTGCAACGAGAGCTGTTAAAATAGTAATAATGATAGACATATGTCTTCCTCCTTTTTATTGAACAGAGAATAGTATACGCTACTAATTTAATAGAAGCTAAATAGTTGCCTACAAAGCCCGAAACATTGACGGAGTGCATTCAATATGCTATTCTATCCATTGTATAAAAAAGAATCACTACGATTTAGAAAGGA
>CALHVK010000079.1 GCA_938039195.1 uncultured Carnobacteriaceae bacterium | reverse complement strand
TGTCGCAATCGGACCAGGATTTACAGTCATCACATGGATACCATAAGGTTTTAATTCCAAACGAAGTGCATTCGAATACCCTAATACTCCAAATTTAGTTGCTGAATAAACGGATGATTTTACCGTTGCCGATTTTCCAGCTTGAGAAGCGATATTCACAATTACTCCGCCCTTATCTTCAATAAACCTAGGTACAAAATGCTGAGTGATTTTAATTAATGTATTCAAGTTTAACTGAAGCATTTGATTAATCTCAAGTTCACTTAAGTCTGTGGCTAATTTAAAATAACCTAGGCCTGCATTGTTAATCACCATCGTAATTTTGTATGATTCATCTAGTGTAGCTAGCAACTCGTTAATAGACGCATCCTGTGTTAAATCACACGAATAAATATCAACCGGTTTAGAAGTGAGTGATTTGCACTCAGCTGCTACCTGCTCTAGCTTTGGTTCATTACGAGCCACTAGAATTAACTGTACATCTCTTCTGGCTAATTCAAGTGCAATTTGTGCACCTAGACCACCGCTAGCTCCCGTCACAAGAGCCACTTGATTTGAAAACCATTTAGCATCCTTCATGATGTTTTACCCTTTCAACAGGAACAATATCAAAATCTTTTACGACTGCAACATTTTCGAATATCGTTTTTGCTTCTTCCTCTAATTCTTGAGATTGTTTCCCAATATAGCGCGCACTAATATGCGTTAACAAGAGTTGCTTAACTTCAGCATTTTTAGCAATTTCAGCCGCTTGAAGACTCGTCGAATGGAAATGACGATAGGCTTGTTGCCCTTTATCTCCTTCGTACGTTGCCTCATGGACAAGTACATCTGAACGGTACGCTAAGATTTCACTAGCTTCACATTTACGAGTATCCCCACAAATGGTCACAACGCGTCCTTTAATATCTGGAGAAATATAATCTTGTCCATTCACGACAGTACCATCGCTAAGAGTAATCGTCTCTCCTTTTTTTAACTTGCCATAGAGTGGCCCAAAAGGAATCCCTAACTCTCTTAAGCGATCAGCTTGAAGCTCTCCTGGTTGATCTTTTTCTGTAATACGGAATCCATATGAAGGAATTCCATGTTCGAGTCGTTTTAATTCTACTTTAAAATTTTTATCATCGAAAAGAAGGCCTTCTTTTTCAAATTCAACTACTTTTAAAGGGTATCCAAGTTTGGAACAAGACGCTTCGATGGTTGTATCAATAAAGCTCTTAATCCCTTTAGGCCCGTATACGATTAATTCATCTTCTCCACCTTGAAAAGAACGACTTGTGAGTAGCCCAGGTAAGCCAAAAATATGATCTCCATGCATATGTGTAATGAAAATCTTTTTAATCTTACCAGGACGAATACTTGTATTTAAAATTTGTTGCTGTGTAGCTTCTCCACAATCGAATAACCACACTTCATTAATCTCATCGAGAAGCTTTAATGCAATTGAAGTGACGTTTCTCATTTTAGAAGGTACGCCAGCACCTGTTCCTAGAAATTGCAATTCCATTTTAATTTCCTCTCAATGTTTCATAAATTTTCTTAGCAAAGAAGAGCGCTTCTTCATGAGCCCCTACTTCTGTTACATAAGACTTATGTGAATAGAACCAATCTTGGTCTTTCGAATATTCATTCCAGTCAAGAACATGGACATTGGAATACTTTTCGCTAATAGCTTCGTAAACAGCATTCACATCATCTCTCCACGTTTTAGACGTTGTCGTTGTAACAAGGAAAATTTGTTTTTCCATCCCAATTCGTTTTAATTCTCGTTCCAATTGTCCTTTAGTAAATGCACTATTAGCCCCAAACATTAAAACAACAGTGTCATGCAATAGATTCTTTGCTTTCAGTTCATTAATGGTTGAAGCTAAATCTGTTACTTGGGCAATTGTTGTCGCATGCATCACGGCATTTGGATAAATGGTTGTTAACTCATTCGCGATAGCTAATAGCGATTGGTCTCCAATAAAGGTAATCGAACTATTACTGCTAAAAACGGTCTCTTCACGAGTAAGTCCTACCACATTATTAATGGTCTTCAATAGTTTCTTATCGGTTAATTGAGTATTATCCACAATCTCTTGATTTGCATGAATCAATTCTGTAAGAGTTGTCTCTTGCTGGGATAATTTACTTGTCGATTGAACAAGTCCTACTGCCAAAATAATTAGAGGGACTGCACAGATTCCAAAGAAAATTTGTTTTCCATAAGGAGATTTTTCTTTTAGTAAACTCATCATCTTACGAGTAATCGTTACATAACGTCTCTTTTCAAAAATTTGATACCAAACTTCACCAAAGAAGACGATTAAAGCAAATTGAATGATTCCATGAAGGAAATTACTTGAACCCGTAATTCCTAATTTTGCTTGATATAAAACAATAATCGGTAAGAACCATAAGTAATACGATAAACTTCTACGACCAATCATAGTTAATGGTTTAAATCGGAATAAAATTCCTGTTCCTACTTTTGGATGAACACTCATCAAAATAACAGCTGCAACTGTTAAATCAAATAGTAGCATTCCTCCACGATAAGTAATATCTTCGTTACGACCTAATGTAAATAATAAAATAAACATTAAAACGATTGGAATTAACCTTAAATACTGTTCATAAGGTAATTTAGACTTATATTCCATTTGAAAACGATCTAAAGGATATAACAAAGCCGTACAAGCCCCAATTAACATTGAGAATAGTCGTGTACCAGTACTCATTGTGACATACGTTAAAGACTCTGCCCCTTTATAACTAAACACCATTAATCCAAATGAAGCCATCGCTAACACTACAATCGCCACAAATAATGAATTATGCTTCTTAATAAAAATGCTTAGGAATGCAAATACAATGGGCCACAATAGGTAAAACTGAAAGGCTAATGAAATATACCATAAGTGTTCAAATGGATTTTCAGTTAATAAGTTTGGAATAAACGTTTGCGCTTGGAATATCTGCCACCAGTTATTTAAAAAGACTAAACTAGAAGTAAATGATCCTCTTAAGTTCACCAACATTTCATTTTGAAACAGCGTTATATAAATGAACACTAGAACGAGCATTGCAATTAAAGGAAGTGCAATACGTGATAATCGTTTAAGTAAAAACTGCTTCAAAGGAATCTTGCCATCATTCATCAAACTTGTCATCAAGCGGTTCGTCATAAAGTAACCCGCTAAAATTAAGAAGATGTCTAGTCCAAGAAATCCACCCGGCAAGCGATAAGAATACAAGTGATAAATAATAATGCTCAAAATTCCTATCGCTCTTAGTCCATCAAAGGAAGATACGTAAAAACGTTTTTCCATTTCGCTTCTATCGATCATATTCAAAACTCCTTAATCAACGAACTCAAATGAGAAGTTCAGAATACGAACTAAGTCACCATTTTCGGCTCCTTTTTCACGTAAAGTGCTATCCACACCCATTCCACGTAATTGACGTGAGAATCGCATTACTGACTCATCATGTTCCATATTTGTCATCTTGAATAGTTTTTCAATCTTGTCACCATATAATACCCAAGTACCATCTGGATCTCTTGTCACTTTGAACGGCGCTTCTTCTTCCCCTAAACCATAAACGATGTGTGTTTCCACTACTTCTTCGTTTAATGGGAAGAATTCTGTTTCATCTAAAACTTCAGCTGTTCTAGCAAGTAATGCTTGAAGTCCTTCACGGCGATATGCAGAAATCGGGAAAATTTCAGGCATTTCTTGTCCATCAGACAGACTATCTACTAAGTCTTTCTTGAATTTCTCTAAGTTTTCTTCCGCTTGAGGTTGATCCATCTTGTTTGCCACAATTAGCATTGGACGTTCCAATAAACGCAAGTGATAACTTCCTAGTTCTTCTTGAATAATCTTGTAATCTTCAAAAGGATCACGGCCTTCCATTGCGGCCATATCAATCACATGAAGTAATACTTTTGTACGTTCGATATGTTTCAAGAAGTGGATTCCAAGCCCAACACCTGTATGCGCTCCTTCAATTAACCCTGGTAAGTCTGCAACGACAAATTGCTCGCCATTTGGAGACTGCGCCATTCCTAATTGAGGATTCAATGTTGTAAAGTGATAGTCTGCAATTTTTGGTTTTGCACTTGAAATCACGGATAGTAAAGTGGATTTACCAACAGAAGGAAATCCTACTAATCCAACATCAGCAAGTACTTTTAATTCTAAATCGAGTTCAAACTCTTCCCCTGGTTCCCCGTTTTCGGCGATATCTGGAGCTGGATTTTTATGAGTTGCAAAACGAATATTGCCTCGACCACCACGGCCACCTTTCGCAACCACTACTTCTTGCCCATCTTCTACTAAGTCAGCAATCAGCGCTTTTGTTTCCGCATTTCTAACGATTGTTCCTGGTGGAACTTTAACGATTAAATCTTCTGCACCACGGCCATACATACTCTTACTCATGCCGTTTTCACCAGGTTTTGCTTTGAAATGACGTTTATGACGGAAATCTAATAAGGTTCTAAGTCCTGAATCGACTTTAAAAATAACACTTCCGCCTTTACCGCCGTCTCCACCAGCCGGTCCTCCGTCTGGTACGTATTTTTCACGACGAAACGCAACCATTCCGTCTCCACCTTTTCCGGCTTTAACTTGAATCGTAGCACGATCATAAAATACTGCCATTTCGTTCACTCTCCTTTCTGTGTGAGGGTTCTTATTTAACGATTAATGATGTGAAATCTGCTAAATCTAAAATAATTTGAGATAGTAATCCTAAGAATCTTAAACGATTACGACGTGTCTCTTCATCGTCAACCATAACCATGTTTTCATTGAAGAAATCATTGATTTTTGGTGCCATTGCTTCTAAATGGCTGTACAACTCTTCAGGAGTTAATGTTTGTACTTTTGATTGAAGTTCTTTAATAGCTTTCACTAAAGTACGTTCACTTTCTGTTTCAAGACTTTCTTCTGAAATTTCACCATCCGCTTCCTCTTGAGCTTTTGCACTAATATTGATTACACGGTTCAAGGCTTCTGCAATCCCTTTGAATTCTTCAGATTCTGAAACAGCTGAAAGAACTTTCGCTGCCTTCAATTGTTCAGGAACTGATGAAGTGTTGCTATTCACAACCGCATCGATAATATCATGACGTTTTGTAATCGTAGCAATACGTTGTGCGACACGTTCACGAATAAAGCTTAAGATAAACGCTTCAATTTCTTCCTCTTTACCAGATAAGAATTCTGCGTAATCAAGACCTAATAATAATTTAGTGAAGTCTTCAATTTCGATGTTCCAATCAAAGGCTTCAAGTATTTGTACTAGCCCCATTACTTGACGACGTAGTGCATAAGGGTCGTTTGAACCAGTTGGAAGCATACCCGCAGCAGTAAAGCTTAAGAATGTATCCAACTTGTCAGCAACCGCTAGTAATGCACCTGGAACAGACGAAGGTAATTCGCCATCTGCACTTGTTGGCATATAGTGTTCACGAATCGCTTGGGCTACTTCAGGAGTTTCTCCTTGTTTTAATGCATAGATTTCTCCCATGATTCCTTGTAATTCTGGGAACTCTCCGACCATATTTGTGACTAGGTCGAATTTATAAATGGAAGCTGCACGTTCAGCTGTGACAACCACATCACTTGGTAAGTTCAACTCTTTTGCAAGACGTCCTACAAGTAATTGCACGCGATCCATCTTCTCTGTCATAGAACCAATTTTGGCATGGAAGTTTAATGTTTCTAATTTCTTCAAGAAAGTAGTCATAGGAATCTTTAAGTCTTCTTCATAGAAGAATAAAGCATCTTCTAAACGAGCTGTTAATACTTTTTGATTTCCTTTAGCTACATTTTCAATCATGTAGTCATTTCCGTTACGCACTGAAACGAAGAAAGGTAATAATTGTTTTTCTTGGTTATACACAACGAAATAACGTTGGTGTTCTTTCATTGATGTCACTAATACTGGTTCTGGAACCACTAAGTATTTTTCATCAAATGTACCCGCAAACGCAGTTGGATATTCAAGGATTGAGCTTACTTCTTCAAGTAAGTCTTCATCAATTGGAATAATCCAGTTGTTTTTAGCAGCTAATTCTTGAATTTGCTTACGTACTAGGGCTTTACGTTCATCTTGGTTCACGATGACAAATTGTTCAGCCAAAGCTTTTTCATAGCTTTCTGGGCTTTCAATCGTCGCTTCTTTTCCTAAGAAACGATGTCCTCTTGAAATGCGTCCAGCTTTTACATCTAATACGCCGATTTCTTCAATGACTTCATTCCCGTATAAAGCGACAATCCAGTGAATTGGACGTAAGTATTCAAATGTATGAGCTGCCCAACGCATTGTTACTGGGAATTTCATATCTGTAATCACAGAAGATAAGTTCTTAACAACTTCTTTTGTTGATTTACCAGCAATATGTTGTTTTACATGAATGTATTCAACTCCATTCACTTCTTCCACATAAATGTCATCTGTTGTTAATCCTTTTCCACGAACAAATCCTTCAGCAGCTTTTGTCCAAGCTCCATCTTTTTGAGCAATTGCTAGAGATGGTCCTTTAAAGATTTCTTCGCGGTCTGCTTGTTCTTCAACTAATCCATTGACACGAACTGCCAATCTTCTTGGAGTCGCAAATGCTTCTACGGATTCAAATGCTAAGTTTTCATCTTTGAAGAAGTCTTCCACACGTTTTGCTAATTGTTCCGAGCTAGTTCGAACATATTGAGCAGGTAATTCTTCTAAACCGATTTCTAATAATAATGATTGTGTCATTCTCTCTCCTCCAAACTCTCTTATTTCTCTTTCAATAATGGGAATCCTAGCGCTTCACGTTCAGCTACGAAAGTTTTCGCAATCGTACGAGCCATCTTACGAATACGTCCAAGGAATCCTGCGCGGTCTGTTGCAGAAATAATTCCGCGAGCATCCATTAAGTTAAATGCATGAGAGCATTTTAAAACATAGTCATAAGCTGGGTGCACTAGACCTTTTTCCATTAATACAGTCGCTTCTTTTTCAAAGTCTGTAAATAATTGCATTAATAATTCTGCATTGCTTTCTTCAAAAGCATATTTTGAATGTTCATATTCAGGTTGAGTGAAGATATCTCCATATTTAACATCTCCAGTCCATACTAAATCATAGACACTCTCTACTTCTTGAATGTATGAAGCAAGACGTTCTAGACCATAAGTAATTTCGCTAGTGACTGGGTGGCATTCTAATCCACCTACTTGTTGGAAGTATGTAAATTGAGTCACTTCCATCCCATCAAGCCATACTTCCCATCCTAAACCAGCACATCCAAGAGATGGATTTTCCCAGTTGTCTTCCACGAAACGAATATCATGTTCTAATGGGTTAATTCCTAGGGCTTCTAGGCTTCCTAAATATAATTCTTGAATATTTTCAGGAGATGGTTTCATCACCACTTGGAATTGGTGATGTTGGAATAAACGGTTTGGATTTTCTCCATAACGACCGTCTGCTGGACGACGTGAAGGTTCTACATACGCCGCATTCCAAGGTTCTGGTCCAATCGCACGAAGAAATGTATAAGGACTCATTGTCCCTGCACCTTTTTCAGTATCGTACGCTTGTAAAAGCAAGCAACCTTGATTAGACCAATAATTTTGTAATGTTAAAATAATTTCTTGAACACTTAATTTTTTTGCCATAATAAATCCCCTTTCTATAATGCATTTACTACTGGATAGAATTCATAAATCACACCAGGAATAACTTCACATTTTACTTCTTTAATGGCTTCATTTTTTGTTTTAAACCCGTACATTGAGTAGCTTGAACTTGTTTGGAATTGCTCCAACTCTTCATCCTCATGTCCAATAACGGTTACTTTAATCGGTGCTAGAGACACCACCTTTAATTGAAAATCTTTGAATTCTGACGCAGGGATAACCATTGTAAAATCCATATTCTTTTCCTCCTTTAATATAAATAAAAAAGTCCCTATGTACACTAATAGCATACATAGGGACGACTAATCGCGGTTCCACCCTAATTTCTTGGTTTAAAACCAAGCTTCATTGTTGATAGACTCTTGTGCGCCATTTTTAATGAACCATGATATGGATTCCACCAGCCCATACTCTCTTCTACATTTTATCATTAAAAAACTCACCGTCAACGTCCTATTAATCTTTCACTATAGTACCGATAATTGCTTAAAAAGTCAAGTAAAGACAGCGATTCACGCTACTTTTGATCCTTACCTCTTTCTTGCATTAACGTCTCCCACGCGACCATCTGATCTAGGAATTTTTTACTTTTTAAACGAATCCCTACATATTCTTCCATAATGGTATCAAAGAGCCGTCTTAACTCGGAAGTTGTCTCTTTGGACAGCTGAATCGACCCGATTTGTTTTGGAGAATTCACAAGAGATAATTGCCTTGCAACATATAATGCTTTTCTAGACAGCTGCATGCGGTACTCATCTTCATCTAAATGGTGGCTACACAGACATCCGTGTTTCTGTATTGAAAAATCAACTAAGTCTGTGTCTTTATGACATACCACACAATGTTGCCATTCCACTTCTACACCGTAATACCGTAAAATCTTGATTTCAAAGAAGTGTAAAATTACTTCTGCATCGACTCCGTTATTAATCGCTTCAATACAATCCCAAAGTAATTGGAAGACCGTCTGATTGACAATATGGTCATCCATCACCGCATCTGTTAATTGTGTTAAATACGCTAAAACTGCTTGTGCCTTTACATCTTGTAAGACAATCGTCGCAGGTTTTATATCGTGACTATCCTTTAGAAAACTAAACCCATTTTGATGAATATGTCCTAGGAAAGTCGCTCTTGTAAACACCTGTGTCGCAGCTGTCAATGGATGATTGCTCTGTTGCGCATTTCGTAAAAAGAACATTAACTTTCCGTGGTCTCTCGTCAAAATTTTAACGAGCATATCTTTCTCACGATACACCTGTCTCATTAAGACGATTCCATCAAAATAGTGATAATACTCCATTCGTTTCCATCCTAATCTCTATAGTCTGTATCTCGATATCCGTATTCTTGTAAGTTACTCTTACGCTTACGCCAATCTTTTTCAACTTTTACCCACAATTCAAGGTATACTTTATTTCCAAGTAATTGTTGAATATCATGTCTAGCTCTCGTCCCGATTTCTTTTAAGAGACGTCCACCTTTACCGATAATAATCCCTTTTTGCGATTTTCGCTCCACGATGATATTTGCATACACATGAACTTTATCGAATTCATCCTTTTGCATTTTATCCACTGTTACAGCAACTGAATGCGGAATTTCTTCCTGCGTTAACTGTAAAATTTTCTCACGAATCAATTCTGAAACAACAAAATACTCAGGGTGATCTGTGATTTGATCTGCTGGATAATATTGTGGCCCTTCAGGAAGTGCATTAATCAACCCTTCCATCAGTTCATTGACATTATTTCCTTGTAGTACTGAAATTGGGAATACACCAGCAAAATCAAGTGCATCTTTATAACTTTCCACACGTTCTAGTAAGACTTCTGGTGTGACAAGGTCAATCTTATTCAACACTAAGAAAATCGGTGTCTTAATTCCTTTAAGCTTTTCAATAATGAAGTCGTCCCCTGGTCCACGTTTTTCACTAGCGTTAACCATAAATAAGACTGCATCTACTTCTTTCAACGCAGAATAGGCACTCTTCACCATGAATTCGCCAAGCTCATGTTTTGGTTTATGAATCCCTGGAGTATCTAAGAATACGATTTGCGCATCCTCTTTCGTATAGACTCCTTGGATTTTATTTCTTGTCGTTTGTGCCTTGTCAGACATAATCGCAATCTTTTGTCCAAGCACATAATTCATAAATGTTGATTTGCCGACATTAGGGCGTCCCACAATCGCTACAAATCCTGATTTAAATGATTTTGTCATATTCTCTCCTTAAAAATGAATCCATTTCGGCAAAATAATGATAATCGCAATAATGACCGTGAAGCCTGCACTTAACAACACTCCACCTGCAGCAATATCTTTTGCCTTCTTTGCTTCAATATGATATTCCTTCTTCACTAGTAAATCGACTAAATTTTCAACAACGGTGTTTAAAATTTCCATGAGAAATACAATGAAAATACAAAGTAAAATAAAACACCATTCGAGTGCAGATAATTTAGAAAAGAAACTAATAATGATGGCTACAAATGCAATGCATAAATGAGCTTTCATATTTCGCTCTTCTTGAATAACTGTCAAGATTCCATGAAGTGCGTGTTTAAGCGATGTTAGAAAGTTAGAATTTTTTTCAGTCTGCTTATGCGTCATCTCGTTTTAACCCATATGCTTCTAGGATTTCTTTTTGCAATCCTGTCATTTCAGCTTCCTCTTCTTCTGTTTGATGGTCATATCCATTTAAATGCAAGAAACCATGCAATGCTAAAAATCCAAGTTCACGTTCGAGCGAATGTCCATAGTCTTCCGCTTGTTCTTTTGCACGGTCTAAAGAAATCACAATATCTCCGATAGACGTTACAAAACTATCGTCTTCTTCCATAATGGATTGCATACTTTGGAAATCATCATCTGAATCATCTAGCGCAAAGCTAATAACATCTGTTACTTTATCAATATTTCTAAAATCACGATTGATTTCACGAATTCGTTCGCTTGAAACAAACGAAATACTACACTCTTTATTTGCAGGAATTTTCAAATAATCTGCTGCAAAAGAAACGACTTTATGCACAAGCTCTTGATGGCTTTCTGGGACTACTTCTGTTTCATCAATAATTTCGATAATCATAATTATTACTCCTTTTTTAAAGTCACTATTATTGTAACAAACTCCCTACATTATTGGAACTTTGAAGGCTGAAGAATCCACTCTTTTCATAAAAATACTCCCTTCTATTGGAACTGTGCCCAGTATAGAAGGGAGTCTACATTTTATGATTGTTTTTTCGGTAATTTTGGATATTCAATTCTTGAGTGGAATGTTCCGTTTAAAGAAGCCACGATATTCTTTTCGATAATCGCTAATTCTCTCATCGTAATATCACATTCAACAAATTGCTCATCCTCTAAGCGATTCATAATAATCGAATGAACTAAGTTTTGAACCTTCTCGAGCGTTGGTTCTTTCATCGCACGAGTTGCCGCCTCTGCACTATCCACAATATTGATAACTGCTGATTCTTTCGTCTGAGGTTTAGGTCCTGGATATCTGAAATCAGCTTCATCTGCATCTGGATTTTCCTTTAAGGCTTCTGCATAGAAATATTTCATTAATGTTGTTCCGTGGTGTTCTGCACAAATATCAATTACTGATTGTGGTAATTGATGTTGTTTTAGAATTTCTACACCTTTACGAACGTGATCAAAAATAATTTCTTTCGATTCATAAGGACCAATCATTTTATGAGGACTTTCCATATGGGATGGCAAATTCTCAATGAAGAAGAATGGATGCTCTGTTTTACCAATATCGTGGTAATAACAAGCTACTCTTGCCAATTGTGAATCTCCACCAATCGCTTCAACACAGTTTGCAGATATATTGGCCACCATTAGACTATGATGATAAGTTCCTGGAGCTTTTGTAATCAACTCTTTTAACAACGGTTGGTTTGGATTTGACAATTCTGCCCATAATAATACTGAACTATCTTCAAATAAGTAAGTAAAGTACGGCATTAAAATAATCGGTATCAAATACGATAAAAATCCACTGATTGCAGCAAAAGCAACTAGCCAACCAGATTGTGTGGAAATCAATTCATAGTTACTAAAGAATATAAATGGAGGCATCAATGCAACTGGAATAAAAATGTGTAATAGTAACTGTTTAATCCAAGATAAATCTTTCCAGTAAACTTCTTGAATCACACCTAGCCATGCAGCTAACGAGAAGAAAACTGTGGTTAAGGCAATTTCCGTATTAATACTATCACTACCAAACATAAACCAGACTAAAATCGGGTATACTACCATCGCAATAATCGTGAAGTAAAACTTCGTCGTTAACTTATAAATGATGTAGATGAATCCTGCAATCGGGAATGCAACACCAATATAATCAATCCCACGATTTTGAAGAAACGAAAGAATCTTCAGCAAAGTAGCACCAATCGTAAATACAACTGAGAAAACAGTCAATTCATTAACGCGTGTATCCCACTCTTTCTTAGAGGCACTAAGCTTAAAGCGGAAAGTAAACGCTAATAGCGAAATCATTAAAATTCCTAGGAATAACAAATAACTATACAGTTGATGATAATTACTTGAATTGCCATCAATTCCTAATAATTCGAGAATTCTCAAGTCTTCTTGGGTAATAATATGCCCCTCTTGAATCAATACTTGTCCTTGTAAAATACGAACCGGAGAAACGCTTTGTTTTGCATTTTCCTTTGCACTATTCGTTGCATCTTTATCAACAACATTATTGACAACGATACTGTTCGTTAATAGTTGTCCTAGCATTTCACGTTCATTATCTGTAAATCCGCCATTAAATAATGATTTCTTTGCGGCTTCTTGTGCTTGAAGCAAATTAGATTCTGTAATCGATTTGTCCATTTGCTCTTTAATAGCATTTTCAAGAGCGGATTCGTAATCATCTAATTTATCTGAGCTAACAGAAAGCAATTGAATGATGACACTATCTGGAATATACAAAGCAAAATCTCGAATCGATTTGTTTTCTGAATCTAGACTTTTCTTGAAATAAGTGAGACGATCTTGAATCGTTGCGACTCTTGTTGACACTTCACCTGACGTCGTCGTTGTAGAATCAGTCGCAAAGATTTCACTTGAGGCCTTCGCAGCCACTGTTTTGATGGCTTGGAAGAACTGCTTCACTTTATCAATTTGTTGTTGCTCGCGACTTTGGTCAAAGACATAAATATCTCCAACACCATCCATCGCCATCTGTTGATTTTTCTCAGTTTGCTCTTTATCCTCAATAGTTCTAGGTGAACGAATCGTTTCTTTGGCCACTTGATTCAAGGCCAGAGAATACGAAGTTGGCTGTACATTACTCCATCCTAAAATTAATAAAAATAGGAATGTGACGCCTAATAGCGCAGGTACATATAAAATTCCTAATGTTTCTTGAAACTTACGGAGCTTTTGTCTCACTTTCTTCACCTCGTTCCTTTTCAGTAGTTGTAGAAGCCGAGTAAGCATTAATAATTTCTGATACGATTGGATGACGAACGACGTCTCCTGCATCAAATTCAACAAAGGCAATTCCATTGATTCCTTTTAGTTTACGTTCAGCATCTAAAAGTCCACTCGCTTGGTGCCCTTTTGGTAAGTCAATTTGAGACTTATCCCCATTGACAATCATTTTCGACCCAAATCCAAGACGTGTTAAAAACATCTTCATTTGGGCTCTTGTCGTATTTTGAGCTTCATCTAAAATGATAAATGAATCTTCAAGTGTACGTCCACGCATATACGCAAGCGGTGCAACTTCAATGACTCCTCTCTCAAGAAGACGATTCGTATGCTCCATACCGTATACGGTATATAATGCGTCATATAACGGACGTAAATAAGGATCTACCTTTTCTTTTAAATCTCCTGGTAAGAACCCTAGATTCTCACCCGCTTCAACCGCTGGGCGAGTCAAGATGATTTTCTTCACTTCACCTTTTTTCAACGCTTGAACCGCCATTACAACGGCAACGAATGTTTTACCAGTTCCGGCTGGTCCAATGCCAAACACAACGTCCGTCTTCTTTATCGCATGGATATATTGCTGTTGACCATACGTTTTAGCACGAATCGCTTTCCCAGCAAATGTACGTCCGATTTCTTCGTTATATAAATTAACAAAGTAATCCAAAGTACCACGTTTTGCCATTTTTACCGCTGTAATGATATCTGTTTTAGAAATACTAATTCCACGTGCAATCAAATTTTGTAGCTGGTTAATCAGTTCTTTAACTTGAGAAACTGTTTCTTCTTCCCCTGTAATAAAAAGCTGTTCACCACGATGAGTGATTTGCACTTGAAATGACTCTTCAATAAAACGAATATTCTGATCTTGAGAACCAAATAATTGAATTAATTGAGGATTATCACTTAATTCAACACTTGCTTTTACGGTTTCCTTTTCCAATCAGTTATCCTCCAATCCACACTTATTTATTTAAGTGTGCTTTTACTTGTTCTTTAATGACATTACCGTCCGCTTGCCCTTTAAGAGCTTGCATCACAGCACCCATTAATTTACCAAATTCTTTTTGTGTTGTTGCCCCTACTTGTTCAGCAATTTCAGCAATTTTTGCTTGAACTTCTTCTAAAGAAAGTTGTGCTGGTAAGTATTTCTCAACAATCACTAATTCGCCTTGTGTTTTTTCAACTAGCTCTTGGCGACCTGCTTTTTCAAATTCAGCAATCGAATCACGACGTTGCTTCGCTTCACGAGATAAGATTGTTAGTTCTTCTTCCTCTGTTAATTCTGACTTTTTATCGATTTCTGCAGCTTGAATAGCAGATTTAATCATTCGCAATACAGCTAATGTTTCTTTATCTTTTGCTTTCATTGCAGTTTTAATATCGTTGTTAATCGTTTCTTTTAATGACATTGTTCTCTCTCCATTCTATATATTTCGTTTGATTGATAAAAAAAGACTGGGACCTAAAGCCCCAGCCTGACATAGTCTATGATACACAGAGTTGACTAGAACTTGCGTTTACGAGCTGCCTCTGATTTTTTCTTACGTCTTACACTTGGTTTTTCATAAAACTCACGTTTGCGAGCCTCTTGTAAAGTTCCGGTTTTAGAAACAGTACGTTTGAAGCGACGAAGAGCATCATCAAGTGATTCGTTTTTACGAACAACTGTTTTTGACATATCCTATTCCCTCCCTCCGAGCAATAAAAAGTAACTGTTTTCTTTTGAATAGAATAACCAAACAAACGAAATGTCCTTTTTTTATTATAGGAAAGGTTCCATAAAATGTCAATCAACTTTACTAGGGTTCTTTTAACTTTTTTAGGAAAGCCTTAAATTACGCTTTAGATGCGCATTTTTCACAAAGACCAAAAATCTCAAAACGATGTGAATGAATCTCACACCCTTCTAGTTGCTCTTTAAAGAAGTCCATTGGACACATATCGATTTCTTTTGTACTTCCACATTTTTCACAAATAAAATGATGGTGATGCCCATGACTTTGACAACGGAATCTAAATAATTTCTCACCGTTAAACTCTGTCTCTTCTAGAATATTTAATTGAACAAATGTATATAAATTTCGATAAATCGTATCGTAACTTAATTGTGGGAATTCAGGAGCAATTAATTCTTGCACTTGTTTTGCTGATAAATAACGATTCGCATCATTTAAAATTTCAACAAGACGTTGACGTTTATTAGTATGCTTATAACCTGCTTTTTTTAATATCTCCAATGCTTCTTCAACATGATGTTGTGAACGGTTATGGTGATGTTCCTTGTGCTCACAGTGGTCGTGACCGCAACAATGATCGTGTGAATGCATATTATTTCCCTCTTTCTTGGCTTAATAATTCTTCAATCCAGTGTGCATCAAATTTTCCAGAACGAATCATTTCAATCTCTTTTTTATATGGGGCAATCTGAACTTTGTCTTCTACTTTAATCCATGGCGTTTCAAGAATTTTTGGAAGATTTTTGAATTCTGGTACATTAATAACGTTCATTAGGGCATCAAAACCAATCTCACCAAAACCGAAGTTCTCATGTCTATCTTTATGAGCAGCAATAGGATTTTTCGAATCATTTACGTGAAGTACTTTAATACGATCCAGACCAACCGTTTTATCAAAGTGAGTTAATACGCCTGATAAATCATGTTTAATATCGTATCCTGCATCATGAACGTGACAAGTATCAAATGTAACCGATAAGTGCTCATTATAAGTTACTCCATCAATAATACGTGCAATTTCTTCAAATGTTCGAGCTAATTCAGTCCCTTTACCAGCCATCGTTTCTAATGCAATTTGAACTTTTTGATCTTTAGTTAATACTTGATTTAATCCATAGATGATTTGATTTAAACCAACATCAACACCAGCACCTACATGTGAACCTGGATGAAGAACGACTTGAGTTGCACCTACAGCTTCTGCACGTTTTAATTCTTCTTTTAAGAACTCGATTGCAAAATCAATATATCCCTCTTTTGTAGTATTGGCTAAATTGATAATATAAGGAGCATGAACGACAACTTCTTCGATTCCATTATCTTTCATAAACGCTTTCCCTGCTTCAACATTCAACTCTTCAATGGGTTTTCTTCTTGTATTTTGCGGAGCTCCAGTATAAACCATCATCACATTTGCATTATAACTTGCTGCTTCACGCGCAGAATTTAGCAACATTTCTTTTCCACTCATTGAAACATGAGACCCAATTAACATAATAATCCTCCATAAAATTCAATATTCACCATTATTTTACTAAAATAATTCTTCTGCAATCAAGCTGTAAGCAATTTTTTATACACAAATAGCGGTTTTATTGGTATAATGATAAAGAAATATATACAAAAAAAGGAGCCCCTATGGATTCAGTACTGAAATTCTTTAAAAAGAAAAATATACAGCAATTGCTGGGCTTTCTTGTTTCACTTCTACTCCTTTGGATCATTGCATATCCTTTAGTGAGTGAAAGTTCAACAGTAAAACCACAAGCAAATACTCAACAAAATCAATCGGATAGTAATGGTTCAAACACTGCTACCCAAACATCCACTATGGTTAAAAATAAAATTGTCGAGTTCGCTGTCAATACAAGCGATAAACCGATTAAGGTCTACCATACAATGGATGCTAAAGGTATTCCAGTTGGCGAATTTTCTAAAAACCAATATTTATTGGCACTACATAAACTTGATAATGGTTGGGTTCAAGTTCAATACGGTGACCAAGTAGCCTACGTCGAGGACAAAGATATTCTCATTACTACGATGATGAAAGGCTATGCGTCTGATGGATTGAAATTACGTGAAACGCAAGATGCCAATTCGAAAGTTCTCTTAACGATTCCTAATGGTGAACTCTTCTACCTTATTGAAGAACTAAACGATAAGGTCTTAAAAGTTCGTTATTTCGATAAAGAAGGTTATGTAGACAGCGACTCTACCAACTATGCTATTGAAATCATTCAAGAGATTCTAAATAAGCAAGCAGGACTTCCAACAACGATCGACTCGAATAAGATGTTTGTTACAAAACTAAAAGAAACACCAATTTACTCAGCTGCAAACGTCACTTCTGATTTAATCGGTACCGTGGATAAAGGAACACAATTTGTTTACGAAGACCGTGAAGGTGATTTCTACAAAGTCTCTGTTGGTAATGGAAAATATGGATATATTCCATACTGGTTAGTCATCACCAACTTTGCAGGTATTGAAACTGATGATACGATTCCTCAAGGAATTAAAAATGCAACAATTGTCATCGACCCAGGACACGGCGGTGAGGATCCAGGTGCTGTTGTTAACTTCAGTGATAAACATGAAGCTGATCATACTTTAACAACTGCTCTACTTGTGAAGAAAGAGCTCGAGGCCATGGGCGCAAAAGTTATCTTAACAAGAACTAGCGATACATCCGTATCCCTTGCTGAACGTGCAGAAATTAGTAATAAAAATAATGCGAATGCATTTATTAGTATTCACTTCGACTCCTCTGAAGATGATAGCGCAAGTGGAACAACAGCTTACTACTACAGTGATAAGAGTGAAAGCTTAAGTCAAACAGTGAATAAGTATTTATCTCGAAACCTTCCGTTAAAAAACCAAGGAAGCAGATTCCAAAACTTCATGGTCCTTCGAGATAACGCTCGTCCTTCTATTCTTTTAGAACTTGGATACTTAAACAACCAAGGTGATAATAAAGTGATTTCTTCTGAAGAGTATCAACAAAATATCGCTAAAAGTATTGCAAACGCACTTAAAGAATACTTCCAATAAAGCAATAGCGATGCTACTCCACATGGAATAGCATCGCTTCTTTTTATTTTAAAATAAATCATCAATTTCTTGACTCGTTGTTTCTACTGGAGTTGTATAGTTTGCAGTAATTTCTTCAATCACTGTCCCCTCTACAGCTTCTTTAATTAATCCTTCAATATCGAGACGTGCTTCGTATTGGCGAGCCTTCTCCAGTTTCGGTTTTGTTTTTGGACTTGGCGGTGCAAATACCGTACAACAATCCTCAAATGGTTGAATCGATAACTCGAAAGTATCAATTTCTTCAGCAACTTTGATAATATCTAATTTATCCATTGTAGCCACTGGTCGAATAATCGGCGTATTGGTGACATCATTAATCGCCACCATGCTATCCAATGTTTGAGAAGCAACTTGTCCTACAGATTCCCCATTAGCAATCGCAAGGGCGCGTGCATTTTCTCTTAGTTGATCCGTAATTCGAAGCATAAAACGCCGCATAATCGTCATTAAGTACGCTTCTGGTACACTCTTCTTGATTTCCTCTTGGATTCTAGAAAATGGTACCGTTAAGAATTGAATACTTCCTCCAAAACGCGCAATTTTTGCTGCTAAGAGTTTTGTTTTCTCCAGCGCCTGTGGACTTGTGTACGGTGGACTCGCAAAGTGAACACATTGAATCTCCATACCGCGTTTCATAGCTAAATATCCTGCAACAGGAGAATCAATCCCTCCTGAAAGCATCAGCATTACACGGCCACTTGTGCCAACTGGAAGCCCTCCAGCGCCTTGAATGGTCTTTAAACTTACCATTAAGTGCTCACGGCGAACATCAATACGAACTGTAATATCTGGTTGTTTCAATTGAACCTTAATTTCAGGATATATTTCTAACACGGCATCTCCTAAAAATAAGTTGATTTGATTGGTATCCATCTCGAATGTATGATCCGAACGTTTTGTCATAATTTTAAACGTCTTACCTTCAAGATTTTCTTGGCTTAATAAATCAAGAACGACTTTCTTAGCCACTTCCATATTTTTCTCAATAATATAGACTGGAGAAATCGATTGAATCCCAAAAATCGGTTTCACTTTTTCAATTACGGCTTCTTCAGGCGCTTCATGCAAATCTAAATACATAAAGTCATAATCTGGAATCACCTTAACTTGAGGGTAATCAACCAAAGCCTTTTTAATATTTGACGCTAATTTTTGTGTGAACATTTTTTTATTTCTACCTTTAGTAGAAAGTTCACCATAGCGAATCAAAATTCTAGTTTTCAACGGTTTCCTCCTTTTATTTTAAAAACGAAAATTGTTTCATTAACTGATGAAGAACATCAACAAACTGTTCGACTTCTTCTGTTGTATTGTCGTTTGATAAGCTGACACGAACGGCTCCTGTCGCCCACTCTGTAGGAACATCCATCGCATATAAAGTGCTTGATGAATCTGCTTTTTTACTTGAACAAGCAGAGGTTGTAGAAATGTAAATACCATGATTTTCAAACGCATGAACTAACACTTCCCCACGAACCCCTTTAATCGCAAAACAAAGAATATGACTTGCTCCCTCTTCTGGAGAGAAGATGCGAATTTCCGGTTTTTGAACTAGCTCATTCCATAGTTGATTGCGAAGTTCTCCTGTAATCGACTTTTCTTCTAAAGCCATACGTAATGCCTTTGTCGCGGCCACAATACCCGGAAGATTTTCTGTCGTACTACGTTCCCCTTTTTCCTGACCGCCTCCTGTT
>CALHVK010000078.1 GCA_938039195.1 uncultured Carnobacteriaceae bacterium | reverse complement strand
TCATTTTGAGGTTTACCCACCAACACACCAGAAACTACATCAAAGATTCCATACTGTTTTAAAGCTTGAATCATTTTTCGGTACAATTCAACACTTGGTCGTTCCTCGCTTGTTTCCAGCAACAGTATTTTCCCGTTCCAGTCTTCAAGTGTTGGAAACAACTTATATTTCTGAGTAAGCTGTACAGTATCTGCGTATGTTGAAGAATCGAAACAATCATACATCGTTTCCAAGCATCCTCCTAGAATTGGTCCACTAAACTGGGCATTCCCTTTTAATAATTCAAACCCTTGATTAGGAAAACTTGGCATAGAAACGCCTAATCCCTTTTCACTAAAATCTTCTCTCTCCTGATACCAAATCTCACTTGGGCGAATTTCTTTAATTCTTCCTGTTGTCAGTAATTCCTCAAAATACGATTTCGTATATGGGAGCATTTCCGCTGAAAGTTCACATACATCCGGTAAGAAAGCCTGCCCATAAAAGCTTTGAATGCCAACTTTATGTAACATTAAATGATTCATTGTTGTATCTGAAAAACCTAAAAAAATCTTCTGTTTAGCAACTTTTTTAAGCGCGTCCTGTTCAAATAAGTAAGGGAGTAGGCGATACGTATCATCCCCGCCAATCGCAGTTAAAATCATATCAATCGAGTCATCTTGAAATGCAGCTAGCAAGTCTTGCGCTCTACATTCTGGATGCTGCTTTATAAATTCAAGCCCTTTTAAAGCATGGGGTAAAAATTCAACTGCTACACCGTACTCTTCTAAACGTTTCTTTCCAAGATTGAGTTCATGTTGAATGAAACTCTCTCCTAAAATGCCGCTAGACAAACTGACGATACCAATCTTCTTTACTTTCATCGAACTCTCCTCTATTTTCTATTTCCTGTTGTAATCTTCCGCTTCATGCCCCTAAATATTTAATATAGATTTGACACGGATTCCATTCATCCCACAAAGTCGGGAAGCATTCTAACTCCTTATACCCCATCGCCTTATAAAAAAGATTCGTGCGATCATACTGTTCGTAATGTCCCATTTTCACAGTCTTCACTTGGGAATAAGTGTATCCTAAACTCCTGGCTAGTTGCTCATACGCCTCATTCAATTTTTGGCCGATTCCTTGGCGGTGAAATTCCTTTTTGACTCCCATTACAAAAATATCTGCACAATCCTCACTCGTAGCATTCAACACAACATATCCAGCGAGTTTATCTTCTACAAAACAAGCAAGAAACGGCTTCTCTTTCGCATCATCGACATATTCCTGCGTGCTTTCTGGCATTCCAAACCATTCTGGAAGATCATATAAAACTTCTTTTGAAATCGATTCTTTTTCCTCTTTATCTATAATTTCTCTAATAATCATGTTCATCTTTAATGTCCTACTTTCTTTAAAAAGTCTCGCGCTAATGCGATTTGTCGTTCTCTTTCCCATTGATATAACTATTTTGTTCCCACTCATTCCAAGAATACTCTTCTGGCTTTATCGTCTTTGCCTCTATTTCCTTTAACTGTATTGTCATTATACCAAATAACTTGAGAAGGTTATATTCCCATTCTCCCCCTTTCTCCAACATGTCAAAAACACCTATAGCACTTTGAAACTGCTATGGGTGTTATCATTACTTTATGGATTCAAAGGAATGCCTGCTAATCGTCTAAAATAGTGACGTTCTCCTCCATGCATCATTTCTTTTTCTTTGGTTTCGGAGTAGGCAGTTCATCATAGATAGCCTTAAACAAATCCATTAAGAACTCCTTATCTTCTACATTTTCCACCAGAAGCATTTCTTTTGCCCCTTCATATGGACGTTCCAATGAAGCGTCATGCATGCGTTCTCTTGCAGATGTCACATTTTTGATTAGGAATCGATCATCATAAATTCCACCGGCAACCTTTTCCCTGTAATACAAAATATATTCTCCCATCATTGCTCGATAGCGGATATCCTCTAATCCTGATAATTGTTCTAAAATATACGCTAAATATTCCTTGCTAGAAGCCATCCTTTCACCATTCCCCCGTTACTTCCAGATTACATTTCCAAGATGAATACATCATTATCTACTTCATCTCTACCCATTTGTTGTTATCCATAATAAATGGCTTCGCTAACCCTTCGCCGGTATAGTCTTGATATTTCG
>CALHVK010000077.1 GCA_938039195.1 uncultured Carnobacteriaceae bacterium | reverse complement strand
GGGAAGACGATTGTGGCGACGATTGCCATGGTCGCAACGGCTCTAACAGGCAAGCAAGCAGCGCTCATGGTTCCTACAGAAATCCTGGCGGAACAACATATGCTAACGATTGAAAAATTGATTCAAGGGACGTCTCTGAAGGCGGTCTTGTTAACGGGAAGTATGAATCGTTCGCAGAAGAAGCGAAAAGAGTTACTCGCTCAAATTGAGAGTGGCAAGGCGAACCTCATTATCGGGACGCATGCCTTGTTCCAACAAGATGTGAACTTTAAAGACTTGGCCTTTGTCGTGATTGATGAGCAACATCGCTTCGGGGTGCAACAACGTCAGGCGCTCGCTGGAAAAGGAGCGGGCGTGAACGTCCTTCAAATGACGGCGACGCCAATTCCTCGTACGCTTGCGATTACGGCTTTTGGGGAAATGGATACTTCTATTTTGAGTGAAATTCCTCGTGGTCGCCAGCCTATCAAGACGTCTTGGGTGCGCGAGCAGGAAATGGAGCAGATTTTCAATTTCGTAGAACGTCAAATTCAAGAAGGGCGACAAGCGTATATGATTTCGCCACTGATTGAAGAGTCGGAACATCTCGATGTGCAAAATGCTGAAGAGATTTACCGCATGATTTCAGCGCATTTCTCAGACCGCGTGAAAGTGGGGCTGTTGCACGGGAAAATGCCGGCTGAAGAAAAAGAAGCGGTGATGGCGGACTTTAAAGCCAATAAGCTACAAGTACTCGTTTCAACAACGGTTATCGAAGTTGGGGTGGACGTGCCAAATGCCACTGTGATGGTGATTTTAGATGCGGACCGATTCGGGTTAGCGCAGCTGCACCAATTACGAGGACGTGTCGGCCGTGGACAACATGCCTCAAGCTGTATTTTAGTGGCGAGTCCAAAGACTGAAAACGGGAAAGAACGCATGCGCATTATGTGTGAGTCAACAGACGGATTTTATCTCAGTCAAAAAGACTTGGAGCTCCGTGGTTCTGGGGATGTATTTGGGGTCAAACAGTCCGGTATTCCAGACTTTAAGATTGCCGATTTAATACGAGATTATGATATACTAGAACAAGCACGTAAAGATGCCATCCTTTATGCTTCGGAAGATCCAGCAGGAGAAAAAGCCGATACAAAACGCATGAAGGTATTTATCGAACAAACAACGAAAGAAATCAATGGATAACTTCACGGCCACGTGGCTAGAAGAGGAGGAACAACAATGGTAAGAATTGCAATTGACGCGATGGGTGGAGATAACGCTCCAAAAGAAATCGTCCAAGGGGTCGTCCTTGCAGCAAAGGAAATGCCAACTGTCGAGTTTCAATTATACGGAGACGAAGCAAAAGTGAATGCATGCTTGGAGGAATCTCTTCCAAATATTCGCGTGATTCACTGTTCAGAAAAAATCAACTCTGATGACGAACCGGTTAAAGCGATTCGTTCGAAGAAAGACGCTTCAATGGTCGTTGCGGCTAAAGCGGTGAAAGAAGGGGAAGCCGATGCGCTCTTCTCTTGCGGAAACACAGGGGCTCTTCTAACGGCTGGATTATTAGTGGTTGGCCGTATTAAAGGAATCGACCGTCCAGGATTAATGCCAGTGTTGCCTGTTCTTGGAAAAGACAACCGTCAATTTATTATGATGGACGTTGGTGCCAACGCGGAATGCAAACCGAAAAACGTTCACCAATTCGGGATTCTTGGAAGCTATTATTCAAAATACGTTCTTGGTTACGAGAACCCAACAGTCGGCTTATTAAATAATGGAGCTGAAGAAGGAAAAGGGAACGAACTTGCAAAAGAAGTTTACGGACTCTTAAAAGAAGACGATAGCTTAAACTTCGTCGGAAATGTGGAAGCTCGTGACATCTTAACAGGTGCTGCGGATGTGGTTGTGACAGACGGATTTACAGGAAACGCAGTCCTCAAGACAATCGAAGGAACAGCGCTTTCGATGATGACTCTTCTAAAAGAAGGCATCAAGGGGCAAGGAATCCAAGGAAAACTTGGCGCGCTCTTATTGAAGAATACCTTCTACGGCTTAAAGAACACATTGGACTACTCACAATTCGGGGGTGCGGTGCTCTTTGGTCTTAAAGGGGCAGTTGTGAAATCACACGGCTCTTCAAAATCAGATAGCGTATATCACGCGATGAAGCAAATCGAAACGATTGTATCAAGTGGCGTTATCAACGACTTAGTCGCACACTTTGAACAAACAGCAGAATAAAGAAATACGACTCTCTTCTATCACGGAAGAGAGTTTTTTGATAATGTTTATAAATTTCATAAAGTCGCAATAAAATCTTAGGAATTCTAGCGAAAAAAGGGTACAATAGTTAAGTACATAAAGTTGCAGGAGCAACCGAAGGAGGAAAGCCTATGTTCAAAGAAGTGAACGAGCAAATCTTAAAATTAATCGAGAAGAATAGTCGTTTAACACCAGAAGAAATTGCCTCTCTATTAGAAATCGATGTGGATGAAGTAGCACGTCGTATTAAAGAGATGGAAGAAGCCCAAATTATTTGTGGTTATCATACATTGATCAACTGGGAAAAAACTGATAACGTGAATGTTTCAGCGATTATCGAATTAAAAGTAAATCCTCAAAAAGGAAAAGGATTCGACCGTATTGCGGAAAAAATCTATCATTTCCCAGAAGTGGAAGCAGTGTACTTAATGTCAGGCGGATATGATTTCATGGTGCAATTGAAGAAAGCGCCAATGCGTGAAATTGCGAACTTCGTATCTTCACGTCTTTCAGTGATTGAAGAAGTACAATCTACTAAAACACATGTTGTATTAAAACAATACAAAGATCACGGCACAATGTTTGTCGGTAAAGCAGATGATAAACGTCAGGTGGTTACTCCATGAATTTAGAAAATATGTTAAATAATAGAATTAAGGACTTGAAACCTTCAGGGATTCGTCGTTTCTTTGATATGGCGAGTGAATATAAAGATATTGTTTCCCTAGGGGTTGGAGAGCCTGATTTTGATACGCCTTGGCATATTCGTCAAGAAGCGATTAAAGCGTTGCAAGAAGGCCGTACGTTCTATACAGCCAATGCAGGGTTAAAAGAGCTTCGTGAGGAAGTATGTATCTTTACAGAAGGCCGTCATGGGGTGAAATATGATCCAATGCATGAATGTGTCATCACCGTTGGAGGAAGTGAAGCCGTTGATATTTCAATGCGTGTGCTCTTGAATCCAGGGGATGAAGTGATTATTTGTGACCCAGGTTACGTTTCATACGTTCCAGCAGTGACGATGGCGGATGGGGTGCCAGTGATTCTTCCGTTAAAAGAAGAAAACCAATTCCGTATCACTCCTGAGGACTTGGAAGCTGTTATTACTCCAAAAACAAAAGCCATCCTAATGAACTTCCCAAATAACCCAACTGGTGCGGTTATGGGACGTGAAGATTTAGAAGCGGTGTGTGAAGTGTTAAAACGCCACGATATTATCGTTGTTTCTGACGAATTATATGGAGAATTAACATACACTGGGAAACCACACGTATCCGTTATCGAAATCGATGGCATGCGTGACCGTACGATTTTAATCGGAGGATTCTCAAAAGCATTCGCGATGACGGGATGGAGACTTGGATATGCCTTAGCTCCAGCAGTAATCATGGAACAAATGTATAAAATCCACCAATTTGCGATTATGTCCGCTCCAACACTGAGCCAATATGCGGGGATTGATGCACTTCGTAACTCTGAAGAAGATATTGCAGAAATGCGCGATAGCTACAACCAACGTCGCCGTTACTTGGTGAAACGTTTCAAAGACCTAGGCATTCCTTGCTTTGAACCATTTGGAGCTTTCTATATCTTCCCAAATATCTCGCAATTCGGATTAACGTCTGAAGAATTTGCAATGCGTCTAGTAGAGGAAGAACGCTTAGCCGTTGTTCCAGGAACAGCCTTTGGGGACTCTGGTGAAGGATTCCTACGTATTTCTTACGCTTACTCAATCGAAGACTTAAAGACAGCCTTAGATCGTATCGAGCACTTCATTACGAAGTTAAGAAATGAAAAATAATTGAATAAAACCAACAACGCTTCTCTTGGAATTGCAGAATTTCAAAAGAGGCGTTTTTTGTTTATTAAAAATCGATTAAAATAATTTTACTAGGGTCTGGCGTTATGCTACACTATGCTTACTTAAGAGAGAGGAGACAGTGCTTGAAAGAACGTTTTACCAAGTTTATTGATACGATTATTGAGCTGGATAAAGGCGACCATTCATTAACGGATCAGCAATGGATGAAGAAGCAAAAATGGATTTTTGCCCTGAAGCTATTTTGGGTGATTGTGCTAGCAGCGACGGTTCTTCTAGCTATTAATGTCTCCATCAGTTATTTTGTCTATTTCTTTTATTTTGTAGGTGCACTCTATGTCCTTACTAAGGTGCTAGAGTTCTTTATAAATCAAAGAATGGCACAATTAGTAGAGGAGGACTAGCAAACAGATGCGTTTGATTTATTTTATCATTGCCTGGATTTCGCTCGCGTTGGGACTTATCGGAATTGTACTGCCAGTACTTCCGACGTCACCGTTTCTCTTACTAACGGTCGTATGCTTTTCAAAGAGTTCTACTCGATTTGAAGAGTGGTTTCAAAACACAAAATTATACAAACTTTATGTCGCAGATTACCGTGAAACGAAGTCGATTGCGAGAAGTCGTAAGAAGAAAATTATTGTTTATATCTATATTTTAATGGCCATTTCCATTTATTTAGCTCCGATTTTAGCGGTAAAAATTGGACTTGGAGCGCTGACGATTTTTATTACTTACTATCTATTTTGGGTAATTCCAGATAAAAAATAAGGAGTGTTTCAGATGGTTAAGAAGTTTAAGGCGAAGTTTAAAGAGTTAATAGAAGATTATAAAGTGTCAAGAAATGAAAACGAAGATTTTGTCTGGTGGTATGTGCAACGGGTGATGCCATATAATTTCCGCTATGTGATTGCAGTAGTGCTAATTTTATGCATTGCGGCTATTTATTTCAATATTCAGTACGCGCTCACAATGGTGCTCGTTTTATGGCTCATTGCGGTTGCAATTATCATCGCAGAAAAAGTTTATCGAAAACGAAAACACTAATAGGAGAACCAAAAGAATCTAGTTTACGCTAGGTTCTTTTTTTACCTATCCTTAGGAAGAAATTCCAGAGGCAATTTCTGTGGAAGCCTTTGAGAATTAGTACGAATAGGACTATAATTTAAGTGTAGATAAAAAGTTTATGGAGGTAAGTTTTATGAGATTTGACCAAGAACACGATTCATGTACAACGATTCTTGTCGGTAAGAAAGCCAGCTATGATGGTTCAACACTTGTAGCGCGCACAGAAGATTCATGCAATGGAGAGTTTACTCCGAAGAAATTCATTGTCGTACGTCCAGAGGACCAACCACGTCATTATAAAGCAGTGATTTCAGGCTTTGAAACAGAGTTGCCCGATAATCCGGTTCGTTATACTGCCATGCCGAATGCCGTCAATAATGAAGGGATTTGGGGAGCTGCCGGGATTAATGAATATAATGTAGCAGTGAGTGCGACTGAAACGATTTCGACCAATCCACGAGTGTTAGGAGCTGATCCACTGGTTGAAACAGGGATTGGAGAAGAAGATATCTTCACATTGGTGTTACCTTATATTAAAACAGCACGCGAAGGAGTCGAACGTCTTGGCCAACTTCTTGAAACTGCCGGAACTTATGAGTCAAATGGGATTGCGATTTCCGATGTCAATGAAATCTGGTGGTTAGAGTCGATTGGCGGACATCACTGGATGGCTCGACGTGTCCCAGATGATGCGTATGTCGTGAACCCAAACCAACTCGGAAGTGATTTCTTTGATTTTGACGATAAAGAAAACTTTATGTGTGATCCTGATTTGAAAGACTTTATGATTCGTCATCACTTGAACTTAAACTATGATGGAGAGTCATTCAATCCACGTTATGCATTCGGCTCCCAACGCGACAAAGACCGCTTATATAACACCCCTCGTGCTTGGGATATTCAACGCATGTTCAACCCAGAAGTGGAACAATCTCCAACGAGTTTCGAGATTCCATGGGCACGCGTTCCGTATCGTAAGATTACAGTGGAAGATGTAAAATCTGCGATGAGTACGCATTTCCAATTTACACCTTATGACCCTTATGGAAATCTAGGCGATGGAAAGAGTAATCGTCGTTTCCGTACGGTAGGGATTAACCGTACGAGTCAGACAGCGATTCTGCAACTTCGTCCAAATCGTCCTCATGATACAACAGGGATTCAATGGGTCTCTTATGGGTCGATGCCTTTTGCGACTGCTGTGCCATTCTTTACACAAGTGGACACCATTCCTGAGTATTTTGCGGGTACGACAGCAAAAGTCTCAACGGATTCGTTCTATTGGATGAATCGTTTAATTGCAGGGCTTGCGGATGCGCATTATTTGGAACATCTTGCTGATATTGAAAGTTATCAAAAGAATACTTTGTCTCGTGGAGAAGCCATGATTGCCCAAGTCGACGCTCGTCTTGAAAAAGGAGAAGCGGTAGACTTTGAGGGTGAAAACCAACAAATGAGTGATTTCATCGAAGAAAAAACAGCAGCATTACTAGATAAAGTATTGCTTCGTGCTAGTAATTTGATGGTCAACCATTATTCGGTGAGTGACTAATCAACGATTCGTTTTAGGAGGTTAAAAGATGGAAGAGACAAATGAAAAGCAACTGAGTTGGCTGATGATATCCCTTATTGCATTTAACTTTGTTTGGGGACTTGGGAACGTTGTGAACAATTTCGCCCAACAAGGGATTGTCGTCATTACATCGTGGCTCATTATTTTAGTGATTTACTTTATCCCATATTCATTAATGATTGGACAGCTCGGTTCGACGTTCCAAGATAGTGAAGGGGGAGTCAGTGATTGGATTAAACATACATCTACAAAGAAACTGGCGTATTTTGCCGCATGGACGTTTTGGGTGGTTCAGATTCCTTATTTAGCGCAAAAACCACAGACGATTCTAATTGCTCTTGGATGGGTATTCCAAGGGCACTCAGGAATTATCGATGAACTGCCAATTCCGCTGTTGGTAACCGTCTGCTTAGCCTTTTTCTTAGTCGTTCTCTATATTTCAACAAAGGGAATTCGTGCGTTGAAATTTTTAGGAACGATTGCGGGAACGGCCATGTTTGTGATGTCGATTTTGTTCATCCTATTAGCCGTTGGGGTTCCACTCATTAAACCGGATTTACAACTAGCAACGGCGAATATGGATAAGATTGAAACGTATATTCCAAAGTTTGATTTTTCATACTTTACAACGATTGCGCTTCTCGTCTTCTCAGTCGGAGGGGCAGAATGTATGTCACCGTATGTGCGTAAACTCAAGAATCCAGCCAAAGAATTTCCAAAAGGGATGATTGCGATGGCGGTGATGGTTGGAATTTGTGCGGTCTTTGGCTCTATTGCAATGGGGATGATTTTTGATAGCAACAATATTCCACAAGACTTGATGCGAAATGGGGCTTACCAAGCATTTGCCGTATTAGGAAACCATTGGAATATCGGGAACACCCTTGTAACGGTGTATGCCTTGACGCAATTTATTGGGCAAACCGCTACATTAGCCTTATCGATTGATGCACCGCTTCAAATCTTCCTTGGTAGTGCAGATGAAGAATATGTTCCTCGCTGGCTTCGTTCTCGTACAAAGAATGGGACTTTAAGAAATGGATACATTCTTACAGGAGTATTGACAGGGGCATTGATTGTCATGCCGGCTCTAGGGCTTAAGGAAATCGATACAGTCGTCGTATGGATGACAAACTTGAATGCCATCGTATCGCCAATGTGCTTCTTATGGGTATTCGTAGCCTTTATGTTCTTGTATCGCCATTGGGATCGATTTAAAAATGCAGAATATAAATACATTAGCAATAAGACACTTGGGTTCTTAATGGGACTATGGGGATTTGCCTTCACGGCCTTTGCTTGTATTCTCGGAATGGTGCCACAAGTGGATTATGCACAAGACCCATCTGAATGGTGGTTCGTCTTAATTTCAAATATCATTATGCCATTTGCACTTCTTGGACTCGGACTTGTCCTTCCATGGATTGCACGAAAAGAACAAAAACAACAAGCATAAAAAAGAACAACAGTATTCTTGAAGCCTTCTTCCGTGCGAAGAGGGCTTTTTTCATACGAGGATAAAGGGAGCCAAACTGACAAAAGGACCAAAAAAATGGTATAGTGAATACGATAAGTTTACTAGAAACGAGAGGTATCCCCCATGAAATTATTAACCATTGCAGTCCCTTGCTACAACTCTCAAGAATATATGCATTATTGCCTTCAAACGCTTCTTGCTGGTGGTGAAGAGGTTGAGATTTTAATTATTAATGATGATTCTAAAGACAACACTGCTCGCATCGCTGACCAATATGCAGCAGCGTATCCAACGATTATCCGTGCCATCCATCAAGAAAATAAAGGTCATGGTGGAGCCGTGAATACGGGGATGGCGAATGCTACCGGGAAGTACTTCAAAGTCGTCGATAGTGATGACTGGGTGGATGTACGTGCATACTTAAAAATCCTAGAACAATTACAACGCTTCGAAGAAACTGGGGAAGAAGTAGATGTGTTCATTACGAACTTCGTCTATGAAAAAGAAGGCGCAAAAACAAAGAAAATCATGCGTTACACTTCAGCGTTCCCTGAAAATCAAGTGTTTACTTGGGATGATGCTAAGTCATTGAAACGTGGGAAATACATGATGATGCACTCGCTCATTTACAATATGAAGTTGCTTCGTAAGTCAGGCCTACAGTTGCCAGAGCATACGTTCTATGTGGATAATTTGTTTGTCTTCGTACCGCTTCAATATAGTAAGACCTTATTTTATATGAACGTGGACTTCTACCGTTACTTTATCGGTCGTGAAGATCAATCCGTGAATGAGAAAGTGATGATTAGCCGTATTGACCAACAAATCCGCGTGAATGAACTATTGATGGCGAATTACCATAGCGATTGGCAATTTCCAACCGTCTTGAAGAACTACTTAATAAACCACTTAGAGATTAAAACGGTCATTTCTTGTGCGTTACTCAATAAGGGCGGACTACCAGAGCATCAAGAGAAGAAAAAAGCCTTGCTTGCGGATTTAAAAGAAGCCAATCCAGAAGTCTTCCATCTGATTAGTAAAAATGCGTTAAGTAAAATCACGATGGCGAGCAATAAACCTGTACAAGTACTGTCAAATGGACTTTACACAATTACGCAACGATTCATTGGGTTTAACTAAATAGAGTTTCAAACTGCCAGGCTCTTGTCTGGTAGTTTTTTTATGGAATTATCATATATGATAATTTTGCAAAGTGTGCCTCATCGATTTGGTTCGCCTTAAGGGTCCATGGTATAATAAACAAGATAAAATAAGAAATGGAGAAACCACATGAAACCATTTGATTACATCGTTGTGGGTGCTGGCCTTTTCGGTGCGACTTTTGCGCATGAAGCAGCAACACGCGGTTATAAAGTAAAAGTAATTGAGAAGAGAAATCATATTGCAGGAAATATTTATACAAAAGAAGTAGAAGGCATTCAAGTGCACGAATACGGTGCGCATATTTTTCACACAAGTGACAAGAAGATTTGGGATTACGTGCATCAGTTTGCTACATTTAATCGCTATACGAATACGCCCGTTGCCAACTTCAACGGGGAGATTTACAACTTGCCATTTAATATGAATACCTTTAATAAATTATGGGGTGTGGTGACGCCACAAGAAGCCGCAGCGAAAATCGCCGAGCAGCGTGCGGTTCTGGGGGACAAAGAGCCTGAAAACTTAGAAGAGCAGGCGATTTCTCTTGTTGGGGAAGATATTTACTACAAGCTCATCAAGGGCTATACGGAGAAACAATGGGGACGTTCGGCTACAGAATTACCAGCGTTTATCATCCGCCGCTTGCCGGTTCGTTACACCTACGATAACAACTACTTTAACGATACGTATCAAGGGATTCCGATTGGCGGCTATACGAAGATGATTGAAGCCATGCTGGACCACGAGAATATCGAAGTCGAGTTGAATGTTGATTTCTTCGCGAAAAAAGACGAGTACTTAAGTAGTGGTGCCAAAATCGTCTTCACGGGAATGATTGATGAGTTCTTCGATTATGAACTAGGCACATTAGAATACCGTTCGCTCCGTTTTGAAACAGAAGTCGTGGATGTGGAGAACTATCAAGGAAATGCGGTCGTAAACTATACAGACCGAGAAACGCCATACACTCGGATCATCGAGCATAAGCATTTCGAGTTTGGCACTCAGCCAAAAACGGTGATTACGCGCGAGTATCCAGCCGATTGGAAAGTGGGCGATGAGCCTTATTATCCAGTGAATAATAAAGTCAATAATGACTTATACGCGCAGTATAAGAAATTAGCGCAGACGGTTCCGCAAGTGATTTTCGGAGGACGCCTTGGGCAATATCGTTATTACGATATGCATCAAGTCATCGCCGCAGCACTAGAAACTGTTAAACATGAATTTGAGTAAAAACGAAAACACCCTATTTGGCGAGATTCAAATAGGGTGTTATTTATGATGGATTCCTTCGAATCCTAGCGGATTTTATCATAACTACAATAATGGGGTACCGGTTCGAGCCTGTAGTCTCTCACCTTTAAAGCTTCAAAAAGGGCGTAAGGAATAAATTCCTACGCCCTTTAATTCATCTTTAGTACGATTCCCCATTATTGTGGCTATGAAATCCGCAAGATTCTTCGGAATCCATCCACAATCAATCAAACCAAAAAATGTGTTTCGATTTTAAATCAAATTAAGCATTTACTGTATCTAGTTCTTCGCCGATTGCTTCAAGACGAGCAACTACTTCTTCAAGAGATAAGTTGTGCTCTTTCACGTAGCGGTTACGTGGATGAACGCGACATTCATGGCAGCAACCACGTAAGTATTTGTCTTCATTTTCTTCAGAGCAGAGAATGCGACGGTTACATTCTGGGTTTCCGCAGTTTACGTAACGTTCGCAAGGTGTACCATCGAACCAGTCTTTCCCAATTACCACTGGGTCTACGTGGTTGATATCGACAGCGATACGCTCGTCGAATACGTACATTTTTCCATCCCATAATTCGCCTTGAACTTCTGGGTCTTTACCGTAAGTTGCGATACCGCCGTGTAATTGACCGACATCTTTATAGCCTTCACGAACCATCCAGCCAGAGAATTTCTCACAGCGAACGCCACCTGTACAGTAAACAACGACACGTTTGTCCATGAATTTCTCTTTGTTATCGCGAACCCATTGTGGTAATTCACGGAAGTTGCGAATGTCAGGACGGATGGCACCGCGGAAGTGACCTAAGTCGTACTCGTAGTCGTTACGAGTGTCTAGTACAACAGTGTTTTCGTCAAGTAAGGCTTCTTTGAACTCTTGTGGAGAAAGGTAAGCCCCTGTTGTTTCAAGTGGGTTAATATCGTTATCGAAGTCGTTATCTTCTAAACCAAGGTGTACGATTTCTTTTTTGTAACGAACGAACATCTTCTTGAAGGCTTGCTCGCTTTCTTCGTCGATTTTAAACCATAAGTCTTCCATCCCTGGAAGAGAGTGAACATAGTCCATATATTTTTGAGTTGTTTCGTAATCACCAGATACAGTTCCGTTAATTCCTTCGTCAGCGACAAGGATACGTCCTTTTAATCCGATTGATTTGCAGAATGCTAAATGATCTGCCGCAAATTGTTCCGCATTCTCGATTGGAACATATTTATAGTAAAGTAAAACACGAATGTCTTTTGCCATATTGTTAATCTTTCATCCTTTTCTAATTTGTAATGAGTCTATTGTACCTATATTGAGAATGATTATCAATGAATTCGATTGTGAAAAACTTCGAAAGGTATTGACATGACGGCGTTTTGGAGTATAATTCAAAGTATAACGTTAAATTTATCAGATTGGAGGAGAAATCAATGAACAACTTAAACGCAAAACAAGTGAAAAAAATGATTGACCTTCCAATTGTGGTGAATGAAGTATAGCGCATTTTTATAGATAATTTTAAGTGAGCCGTTACTCTTTCCATTTGTGGGGAAGGTGACGGCTTTTTTGATGGAGGGAAACGATGAACGATTTATTAAGAGTAATCATTAATTTTATAAAAAAACATCCGATGCGCTATCTTGTAAGCTTTGTTTTGATGATTGGAAGTAGTATTGCAGCAGTCTACCCTGCACGAATCATCGGACAAGTCGTCGATAAAATCGTGGCGAGTGAACTGGATGCCCAGTGGCTTTGGACACAGCTTGTGGTTTTAGTCGGGATTATTCTTGTGGCGTATATTACGGAGAGTATTTGGACGTACTATATTTTTATTGGACATTATGAAATGCAAAAAGAATTACGAGTGAAGTTACTACGGAATAACTTAAGAAAGAAGATTCCATTTTATGCGCATTTTAGAACGGGGGATATTATTACACGTAGCAGTGAAGATGTGATGACGATTGGCGATATGATGGGGTTCGGAATGTTTGCATTGATGAACTCTACATTGCTGATGAGCGTATCGCTTTATATGATGATCACAACGATTTCGTTGCCACTGACCATCGCAGCGATTTTGCCACTACCAATTCTTTCATATCTCGTGTATAAATGGGGATTTGATCTTGAAGAAGAGTACAATAAGGCGCAAAATGCAGTCTCTCAGCTGAATAATGAAGTGCTGGAGATGATTGATGGCACATACGTCATTCGTGCTTACAGTCAAGAAGATGCGATGATGGATGAGTTTCGTGCGAAAACGAAAAATACCATGAAACAAAATATTATCGTGTCAGAAATTGAATCGCGCTTTATGCCATTAGCACAATTATTTATGATGATTAGCTTTACCATTGCCCTTCTCTACGGTGGGTATCTAGTATCGACTGGGGCTATTCTAGTCGGGGATGTCATTGCCTTCCAAGTTTATATGGGGGCGATTATGTGGCCGATGTTTATGATTGGTGACATTATTACGAACTATAAACGTGGGAAAGTGGCAACGGAGCGTATTAATGAAGTATTGAAACATGACGATGAAATTGAACGCGGTGGAACAAAAGTGCTCGAGACGATTGAATCAATTCAGTTTATCGACTTTAATTTTACGTATCCAGGGGAAGAAGCACCATTATTAAAAGAGATTAACCTGACATTACATAAAGGTGAAACGCTTGGAATCGTTGGGAAAACAGGTTCCGGGAAGACGACACTATTGATGCAATTATTACATCAATTCCCATACAAAGGGGAGAAGCTTCTCATTAACGAGGAGCCATTCATTGAGTACGAACCTCAATCGGTAGCTGGGCATCTTGCCTATGTCCCACAAGAACACACGCTCTTTTCACGCACAATTCGCGAGAATATGTTATTCGGGAAAGAGGATGCAACTGATGAGGAAATCTGGGAAGCATTGACGTTGGCATCTTTTGATGGAGACGTGAAACGCATGCCAGACGGGCTTGATACGATGGTCGGAGAAAAAGGGGTATCTCTCAGTGGTGGTCAAAAACAACGTCTATCGATTGCGCGGGCTTTCTTACGTAACCGTGAATGTTTGATTTTAGATGATGCGTTATCCGCAGTTGATGCGAAAACGGAACGCGAAATTATCGCGCACTTGCAAGAAGAACGTGGCGGTTGTATGAATATTATTTCTGCCCATCGACTCTCTGCGATTCGTCATGCCGATGAGATTATTGTGATGAATGAAGGACGCATTAGTGAGCGAGGAAGCCACGAGGAGTTACTCGCACAACGTGGTTGGTACTATGAACAGTACCTGATTCAAGAGATAGAGGAGGAAATCGAATGAAAACGATGAAGCGATTATTAAGCTACCTCCGCTATGAGAAAAAAGGAGTTCTGATTGGACTCTTCTGCCTCTTACTCTCAACAGGCGCAACCTTAACAGGGCCGCTCGTTGCTAAATACATTATTGATAATGTGATTACGCCAATGGGACAATCGGGTGTCTTTAATGTAGGCAGCCTGCTCTTATGGGTGGGGATTTACGTAACGGTGAACTTAGTCGGAGCGGCTGGTGGATATTTAAACCGTTTATATATGAAGACTCTTTCGAACCGCGTGGCCAAACGTATTCGGGACGAAGTCTTCGAGCATGTACAAACCTTGCCAGTATCGTATTTCGACCATTTACCTGCTGGGAAAGTCGTATCCAGAATTACGAGTGATACGGAATCGGTACGTGCAAATTTCTACGTGAATGGGATTTCGACACTGCTGAGTACCGTCGTGATGCTTGTGGGTGTCTATGTAACGATTTTCTTATTAAATGCAACGCTGGGACTCGTATTATTATTCCTAGTTCCGGTGATGATGCTATGGCAGAGAACCGTTGCCGTGATGCAGAAAAAATACTATTCTGAGAGTCGTGAGCTGTACAGTCAATTGAGTGGGCAGTTAAATGAAAGTATTCAAGGCGCTGGTATCGTTCAAGCCTTCCAACAAGAAGATAAGATTGTTGCAGAATATGAGGCGACGGCTACGTCTTGGGTTGAAATCGGTCGTAAGGAATTAATTCTTGAGTCGTACTTCTCATGGAGTCTAGTTGGCTTACTTCGAAACTTTACTTTATTTGGAATTGTTTATTACTTCGGAATGCAATTTATCGGAGGGACACTGGGGATTTCAGCAGGGCTCCTATATGCCTTTATTGATTATGTCAACCGTATTTATGAGCCGATTCAAACCTTTATGAATGTCGTGTCAGGCTTCCAACAATCAATGGCTGCTGGTGACCGTGTGTTTGAATTAATGGATACGCCAAGTGAGGATTCAGGAGATGAGCTCTTCACATTTGATGAAGGACGGATTGAATTTAAAGATGTGAGCTTTGAGTATACACCAGGCGTTCCGGTGTTGAAGCACTTGAATTTCACTGTAGAACCTGGGCAGACGGTAGCCTTTGTGGGGCACACAGGTTCAGGAAAATCATCTATTATGAACTTGCTGTTTCGATTCTATGACCCAACGAGTGGAGCTATCTTGATTGATGGTAAGAACACGCGTGACTTTAACAGACGTAGTGTTCGAAGCGAGATGGGGATTGTATTACAAGATCCGTATTTATTTACAGGGACGATTGCTTCAAATGTCGGGCTCAATAATGAATCGATTCAACCCGAGACGATTAAAGAGGCGCTCATTAAAGTGGGCGGAGAACATTTACTCACAAAGAGTGACAAAGGACTCGACTACGAGGTGAAAGAAAAAGGGATGGATTTCTCTTCAGGGGAACGCCAACTGATTTCATTTGCCAGAGCGATTGTCTTTGACCCGAAAATCTTGATTTTAGATGAAGCGACTTCGCATATCGATACCGAGACGGAAGAGATTATTCAAAATGCGATTAATGTCGTTAAAGAAGGACGGACAACCTTTATGATTGCGCACCGACTTTCTACCATTGCTCATGCCGACCAAATTTTTGTGTTGGATAAAGGAGAAATTGTGGAACGCGGAACGCATGATGAATTGATGCAACTGCAAGGTCAATATGCCGAAATGGTGGCACTCCAAAAAGGTTAATTGCTTAGACTCTGTTTCTTTTGAAACGGAGTCTTTTTTGATGCAGTGGGTCAATCGAATTTTTATTGTTTTTCAAGGGAATTCATGGTGCATTACTTCGTCTAGTTTGTTACAATGTGTAGGAAACACATTGAGGAGAGAGTTATGATTACAAACGAAGTCATTGAAAAAGCAACGGCACATCGCCGTCATTTACATATGTATCCAGAAGTATCCGGAACGGAAATTGAAACAACGCGCTATATCCGTAACGCCTTAGAAGCAATGGGAATTTCTTGCTGGGATTTACAATCAAAAACTGGAGTTGTCGCAGAAATCGGAAATGGTGAGGGCCCAACATTGGTCTTACGTGCCGATATCGACGCATTGCCGATTGTGGAGCAAACAGGATTAGACTACGCTTCAAAAAATGAAGGAGCGATGCATGCGTGTGGACATGATTTCCATACAGCAAGCCTACTAGGTGCTGCGCAAGTGTTGAAGGCACAAGAAGCGACTTTACAAGGGAAAGTTCGTTTTATTTTCCAACCGGCCGAAGAGAGTAACCAAGGAGCACGCGCCTTGATTTCTGAAGGCGTGCTTGAAGGAGTCGATGCGATTATTGGCTTCCATAATAAACCAGAACTTCCAGTTGGAACGATCGGTGTGAAGGAAGGACCTCTGATGGCAGCGGTCGGTCAGTTCAAAGCCGAAATTACAGGAGTGGGAACGCACGCAGCAGCACCGCATAATGGGAACGACCCAATCGTGACGGCTTGCCAAGTGATTGCCAATGCCCAAGCTATTGTCGCTCGTCATACGTCTCCACTAGAACCGGTGGTATTAAGCGTATCGCATATTGAAGCTGGAAATACATGGAATGTGATTCCAGAGAAAGTATTTTTTGAAGGAACGATTCGTACGTTTAATAAAGAAGTTGAACGTAAAATGACCGAGCAATTCGAAAAGATGATTGTCCAAACCGCAGATGTATACGGACAAAAAGGAAGTATCGAATGGATTTTAACACCACCAGTCGTGCATAATGATGCCGCAGTCACAAAAATCGTTAAAAGTGTGACGGAGAAATTTGCGACAGTGGTGACACCGGAAGTGACTTTAGGAGCAGAAGATTTCGCCAATTATATGGAACATGTTCCAGGATGTTTTGTATTTATCGGAACAGGATGTCCACGCGAATGGCATCACCCAGCGTTCTTAGTGGATGATGCAGCATTACCGTTTGCGATTCAGTATTTTGTTGATAATACGCATGCTCTTCTAGAAGAACTTTCACAGAAAGGAAACGCGTAATATGAAAACAATGGTGGTGATTAGCCATCCAACAGTTCATTCGTCATCAAGTCAACAGTTTTTCCTCGCAACGTTAAAAGGGGAAGAAGCTGTAACGATTCGACATTTAGACGAAGTGTGGAGTGAGAAAAAGCCTCATTTTACAAGAACAACAGAAGAAAAAGCCTTGGTAGACTCCGGGGCCGAACGTCTTATTCTTCAATTCCCGATGTATTGGTATCAAGCACCTTCTGTCATGAAGGAATGGATCGATACGGTGATGAGTAAGAGTGCGCTTTTTGCAAAACAAATTAAGGAACTCGGAATCGTTGTGACACTCGGGGTGAAAGAAGAAGCCTTCCGTGCAGGAGGAAAAGAGCAGTTTACGATTTCGGAACTCTTGCGCCCATTTCAAGCCTTAGCGAATGCGATGGGGTGGACCTATTTACCGATTTTCGAAGTGCATCAGTTTGATTATAAGACTGAAGAGGCAAAACAAGCGTTACTCGTGGAGTATTTACAATATGTAACGAAAGAGAACCACGGAACATTACAAGATACGGAAGAGTGGTTTATCCAGCGTGCGCAAGCGATGGAGGGTGTACACTGGGAACAAATCGCAGAGTGGATCCAAGAGAATCAGGATGAAAGATTAGAGCTCGAGATGCATCTGAGTCATTGGGAGGAGAGTCAATATGGAGATTATTGAGAAAATCAGGCTACTTGATGCATGGATTCTAGAAGCAAAAGAGTATAAAGAACGCGCATTGCTTGTAGCTGCAAAAACTCTTCTTTTAGAACAAGCAAAACGAATTGAACAAGCACATGGTGAGTTGGATGGACGGATGTGGAGTCCTGAAAACTGGGCCGAATAAGGAGAATGAGATTGAAAAAAGATTATTTAGGACTACGACTCGTGTTATTAGTCATTGCCTGTTTCTTAATCGGACTAGGCGCAAAGCTGGCAGCTTCGAGTACATTAGGAGCGGACGTTGTCGTTCTTGTGTGGGAAGGTTTAAATCACACTTTTGGAATGGATATGGGAACAAGCAATATCATTGTTTCTCTAGTATTCCTTGCTATTACGCTCAGTATTAACTGGCGATATATTGGATTTGGAACAGTTGTAGGGATGTTCTTACAAAGCTTCTTTATTGACCTGTTTGATTTTAGGGCGCTTGCTGAAATGGATATTACAGTAAAAGTGGTTGCAATGGTAGTAGGGATTGCCTTAATTGCCATGGGGTGTGCAGTGTATGCACTGGCTGAATTAGGAGTTGGACCGTATATTGCCGCAACGCTTGCTTTACATGAGAAATTCAAAACATCAATCCCTAAAAATAAATTCTTTATCGATGCGAGCTGTGTCATCACCGCCGCAATATTGGGACAATGGCCAACTATTGGACCTGTAGTATCATTATTGATTAGTGGAGTCATTATGGACCAAACAATGGTAATCTTGAAGAAGTTTTTACCAATTAAATAAAATAGACAAAATGAAACCTATCTACACGAGAAATCCTATTGTAGATAGGTTTTTTAGCGCTTTATTGAAATAATGAAAGATGTTACCGTTTCCAAAGAGAGCAAAATAGTACAAGTCAAAAGCAAAATAGTTATTGTGAAAGCGGTTTTTTCGTTGTAAACTAAAAGTGTCTTAAAAAGTAATAGAACTAGGGGGAGACAACATGAAAAAGAAAGTATTACTATCAAGCGCAGCATTATTAGCAGCTGTATCTTTAGCAGCTTGCGGAAATAATAGCAACAGCACTAGTAAGACAGATTCAACTACTCAACAAGGAGCTGCTAAAGAGAAAGTTACTCTTAAATTAGCTGCCTTAGAAAGTGGTTACGGCGCAGAAATGTGGCCAGCAATCATCAAAGCTTATGAAGAGGCTAATCCAAACGTTAAAGTGGAATTGACTCAAGATAAGGAAATTGAAGATAAAATTACGCCTCAAATGAAAGCTGGCGATTACCCAGATATCGTAATGTTAGCTTTAGGACGTAAAAAAGCTTTACCAGAAACATTAATTAAAGAAAAAGCTTTAGCTGACTTAACTGGATTATTCGATATGAAAGTTTACGGCGAAGACAAAAAAGTTTCTGAAAAATTATTAAACAACGTATTAGGATCAACAGTAACTGACCCTTACGGAGACGGAAAACACTACTTAGCACCAATGTTCTACGCTCCAACAGGATTATTCTACAACGAAGCATTATTCAAATCTAAAGGTTGGGAAGTTCCAAAAGATATGCCTGGTGTGAAAGAATTAGCTGAAAAAGCTAAGAAAGATGGCATTTCATTATTCACTTATCCAGTATCTGGATACTTAGATAGCTTCTTCCCAGCATTATTAGCAAACGCTGGCGGTGTTGATTTATTCAATAAAGCAATGAAATACGACACAGGAGCATTCACTTCTGAAGGTGCAACTAAAGCTTTCGAAGCATTAGGAACATTCTTACAAAACGTTGAACCTTCAACAGTAGCAAATGCAAACCCACAAAGCTTCACTAAGAACCAACAATTAATCTTAGACAACAAAGCTTTATTCATGCCAAACGGTACTTGGGTAGTTGGTGAAATGGCTAAAGCTCCTAGAGCAGAAGGCTTCAAATGGGCTATGACAGCTGCGCCAGCAATCGAAAAAGGTGGCAAACGTTATGTTTACTCATTCTTCGAACACATCTGGGTTCCAAAAGAATCTAAGAACCAAGAAGCAGCTAAAGAATTCTTATCATTCTTATACTCTGATAAAGCAGCAGAAATCTTTGCTAAATACAACGCAGCTCAACCAATTAAAGGTGTAACAGCTAAGTTACCTGATGAATTGAAAGCTTTATACAAAGTTGTAGATGAAGTTGATGGCGTAATCAATGGTAACTTCGTAGCTACTAAACCTGTTGAAGGCGTAAGCATGAAAGATACATTATACGGTCAAATCGACTCTGTAGCATCTGGTCAAAAAACAGTTGCTGAATGGCAAAAATCTGTAGAAGAAGTTAGCCAAAAACTAAAAGCAGCAGTTGAATAATTCAAATAGAATGAATTAAATAGGAGTGGGATGCGAAGCAATTTTCGAGGATGAAAATTCCTTCCGCCCACTCTCATTTTATCTAAAAAAGGTCGAAAGAGGGCAGAACGATGAAAAATCGTAGAAAAAGAGAGAAAAATTTATTTATTCTCGCGTGTTTATCACCTGCACTAATTTTATTCTTTACGTTTCTAATTTACCCAACAATTGAAGTATTCCGCATGTCTTTATTCAAATGGGGCGGATTCTCAAACAACCAACAATTTGTTGGATTAGATAACTTTAAAATCTTATGGCAAGACGAAAACTTCTTTAGAACGATTCAGAACACAATTTTACTAATTGTAGTGGTAACGCTCTTTACAGTAGTATTGGCGGTTCTCTTCGCAGCAATCCTTTCAACAGAAAAGATTCGCGGCAACAACTTCTTCAGAATCATTTTCTACATTCCTAATATTTTATCAATCGTAGTAATTGCAGGGATCTTTTCAGCAATTTACGATCCAAAAGCTGGACTTTTAAATGCAGTTTTACCAGAAGCATGGAATAGATTATGGCTAGGGGATCAAAGTATTGTGATTTACTCACTCGCATTCGCATTAATTTGGCAAGCGATTGGGTACTACATGGTTATGTATATGGCAGGGATGGCGAATATTCCAGCAAGCTTGTATGAAGCAGCGGACCTTGATGGAGCTGGAAAAATCGGTAAATTCTTTAACGTTACATTACCATTGATTTGGAATAGTATTCGTACAACATTAACATTCTTTATCATTAGTACCATTAACTTAAGTTTCTTACTTGTACAAATCTTGACAGACGGTGGACCAGACGGATCAACTGAAGTGTTCTTAAGCTACATGTTCAAACAAGCTTATACAAACTCTTCATACGGATACGGTATGGCAATCGGTGTAGTTATCTTTATATTCTCATTCGGATTATCAGGTATCGTAAGTCATATTACGAAACGCGATATTCTTGAATACTAGGAGGGGAGATCATGAAAGGAAATACTCGTTCATTCGAAAAGCTGTATAAAGCTTTTATATACGTAGCGCTGATTACATTAGCGATTAGTATTATTGTACCAGTGGGCTGGGTCTTCTTAGCTTCTGTTAAAGAGAATAGAGAGTTCTACGGATCTCCATGGACAATGCCAGAAGGATTCTACATCCAAAACTTTGTGGATGCTTGGAATAAAGCAAAAATGGGTGACTACATGTTGAACTCAGTGATTGTTACAGCACTAGCGTTAACAATCTTAGTAGTTGTAGCCATTCCTTCTTCTTATGTTTTGGCACGTTATAAATTCCCAGGAAGTCGTTTCATTAACTCATTACTAAAAGGTGGGTTATTCATCAACGTAAACTATATCGTTGTACCAATCTTCTTAATGTTACTGGACTGGGATAAAGGACTAAAAGGATTCGGCATTAACGGATTCTTCCTTAACAACATTTTCGTCTTAGCAGTTGTGTATGCAGCGACATCATTACCATTTACGATTTATCTATTATCAAACTTCTTCAAGACATTACCAACAACGTTTGAAGAAGCAGCATCGATTGACGGTGCAGGATATTTCACAACAATGATCCGCGTCATGACACCAATGGCAAGACCAAGTATTATCACAGTAATCTTATTCAACTTCCTTTCATTCTGGAATGAATACATTATCGCTCTTACATTAATGCCAGGTAAAAACCAAACATTACCAGTAGGGTTGAAAAACTTAATCCAAGCACAACGTGGGGCAGCTGAATACGGACAATTATACGCAGGGATGGTATTAGTAATGTTACCAACATTAATTCTATACATTCTTGTTCAAAACAAATTAACACAAGGGATGACACTAGGCGGCTCTAAAGAGTAATCGTCATCGCAGGAGGAAAGAAAATGGGTAAAACAAAAGGGCGTTTAACCCTACCAAGTGAATCGAATTTTCTTGAACAGACTAAAGAATTGCTCGACCGTTGGGGTGCAGATGCAATTCGTGATAGCGATGGAACGAAACTCGATGAAGCAACCAAACAATTAGATGCAAAAATCTATACAACCTACTTTGTAGCACGTAACCATAATGATTTCATCAAAGATCATATGGAAGAGTGCCAACAAATCTTCGTCATGTCAAAATTCTGGTTAGCAACAGAAGATACGCTAACGATTCCATTTATGGAAGGCTACTTTGAAGACCAAGTACAACCAGACTATGTACATGATCCAAAAAGATATTGGGAAGTCATCGACCGTACAACTGGAGAAGTAGTTCCAGTGGAGAGATGGACTGTCCATGAAGAAAACAACACCATTACCATTGAAGGCACTCGTCCTTTCCATGAGTATACAGTGTCGTTTCTAGTGTATGCGATTTGGGATCCAACTCAAATGTACAATCATATTACGAATAACTGGGGCGATGTTCCTCACGATATTCCATTTGATGTACGTGGACCTCATTCAAATCAATTCATGCATTCCTATTTAAAACAATGGTTAAAAGACAATCCGGATACGGATGTGGTTCGTTTTACAACGTTCTTCTATCATTTCACATTAATTTTCAACAACTTAGGAAAAGAAAAATTTGTGGACTGGTTCGGATATGGTGCCAGCGTTTCAGTCGCTGCACTTGAAGCTTTTGCCGAGGAAAAAGGCTATCGCTTAAGAGCAGAAGATATTGTGGATGAAGGGTACTATAACTCAACATTCCGCACACCAAGTAAAGCGTACTTAGACTATATCGACTTCATTCAAGCATTCGTTGCAAGAGAAGCTAAAAAATTAGTCGACGAAGTACACGATGCTGGTAAAGAAGCAATGATGTTCTTAGGAGATAACTGGATTGGTACAGAACCATACGGACCATACTTCGAACAAATTGGATTAGATGCAGTGGTAGGTTCTGTCGGCGGCGGAGCAACACTTCGTATGATTTCAGATATTCCTCACGTAAAATATACAGAAGGAAGATTCTTACCTTACTTCTTCCCAGATGTATTCCGTGAAGGAAATGATCCTACGATTGAAGCCAATAAAAACTGGTTATCAGCAAGACGTGCAATCATGCGTAACCCTGTAGACCGTATTGGATACGGTGGTTATTTAAGTCTTGCATACAAATTCCCTAAATTTGTCGACTACATTGAACATGTAACAGATGAATTTAGAGAAATCTACGATATCGTTAAACATACAAAACCATATACTGGTTTGAAAGTAGCAATCTTAAATGCATGGGGGCGTTTAAGAACTTGGC
>CALHVK010000076.1 GCA_938039195.1 uncultured Carnobacteriaceae bacterium | reverse complement strand
TCAATATGCTATTCTATCCATTGTATAAAAAAGAATCACTACGATTTAGAAAGGAGAAAGGCATGAGTTATATTTCAGTAGAACATCTTTCTTTCTCATATGAACAAGAGACAGTACTTGAAGATATTAGCTTTACGGTGGAACCAGGTCAGTTTGTCATTTTGACTGGGGAAAACGGAGCAGCTAAGTCTACTTTAGTAAAAAATATTTTAGGACTCTTAACACCAAAGAGTGGGAAAGCCACTATTGCAAAGAAAAATAGCAATGGCGAGAAGTTATCGATTGGATACGCTCCGCAACAGATTTCTTCTTTTAATGTAGGGTTCCCATCAAATGTGTATGAACTTGTGGCGTCAGGTCGTTATCAACAAGGGCGCTGGTTCAAAAAATTAAATGCAGAAGATCATGAACATATCGAACGCTCTCTTAAATCCGTTGGGATGTGGGACGAGCGTCATAAACGAATCGGAGATTTATCAGGAGGGCAAAAACAACGAATCTGTTTAGCAAGAATTTTTGCGACAGACCCAGATTTATTCGTCCTCGATGAACCAACTGCCGGTATGGATAAGGCGTCGCGCGAGAGATTCTATCATTTATTACACCACGCATGCGCTCATCACGGGAAAGCCATTTTAATGGTCACTCATGAGGAAGAAGCGCTTGAACAATACGTGGATAAACATATCCATCTGCAACGAAAGGAGGATTCTCCATGGAGATGTTTTTCTATGGTTTCATGCAAAGAGCATTCATCTCAGGAATAGCGATGGCTTTTATCACGCCAATTCTTGGATTGTTCTTAATTCTTAGAAGACAGTCGCTGATGGCCGACACCTTGTCGCACGTGTCCCTTGTTGGGGTAGCGCTAGGATTTCTTTTGGGGATGAATCCAACTCTCACAACACTGATTGTAGTCATTATCGCAGCGATTTTTATTGAAGCGATTGGAAAATACTTTAGAGGATATTCTGAAATTACCGTTGCCATACTAATGTCGGGAGGAATGGCAATTGCCCTCATCCTGATGAATATGCAAAAAGGACGTTCAACATTAAGTGTGGACCAATTCTTATTCGGTTCTATCGTGACGATTACGCAACAACAGATGATGATTATGATTCTACTAGCAGTTGTTGTCGTTGGGTTATACGTGATTTTCCGCAAGCCACTATATGTATTATCGTTTGATGAAGATACAGCGATGACAGCAGGATTACCCGTCCGCTTAATGACGAACCTCTTTACAATTATCACAGGAGTTGTGATTGCAGTGATGATGCCAATCGCAGGGTCCCTTCTAGTGTCAGCCGTTATTGTATTGCCAGCATCGATTGCACTTCGAGTGAGCAGTAAGTTTAATGGCGTCATTATCGGCGGGATTATCATCAGTCTGATTGGCTTCTTTGCAGGACTTTCAGCTTCTTATATTTACGAAGCACCTCCGGGAGCCGCGATTACATGTGTGTTCCTTGTCATTTTATTCATCTCATTTATCGTGAGTGCCTTCCGTAAAAAAGCATAACAACAAAGCTTACCATTGATTTGGTAGGCTTTTTTTGTGGAATCAGTTTGACGAAAAGGACGAGAGGGCGTATAGTAACTCTCATAAGATTATTTGGAGGACAAGCATGTGATTATACAGGCGTTATCGAGTATGGTGACGATTCTAGCGGTCATCGCGCTCGGCTATCTCTTGCAGGCCAAGGGATGGTTTCAGGAAGGATTCAGTAAGAGCATTGCGGATTTGATTTTGAAAATTGCTTTGCCAGCGTCCATCTTTGTTTCAGTATTAAAATTTATAACAAGAGAACAACTCGTAAGTTTCTTTGGGATTAGTCTTTATCCACTAATCACCGTTATTTTAGGATATCTCGTGGCATGGGGCGCTGTTGTTTTATTCAAAGTTCCAGTTGGCAGACGGGGAATCATGCTCAACACATTCGTCAATGCGAACACGGTATTTATGGGATTACCGCTGAACCTCTCTCTTTTTGGAGAAGAAGCGATGCCGTATTTCCTGGTCTACTACGTAATCAATACGTTGTCGATTTTTACCGTAGGAATGTACTTTGTATCCATTGACCGTCCCGATGGAAATAAAAATAAAGGAATCCAGTGGAAGAGTCTTTTTTCACCTCCGTTAATTGCATTTTTAGTAGCGTTAGCACTTGTGGCACTTGGGATTCCAATTCCATCGTTTGCACAAAATTCGATCAATATGGTGGGGAGTTTAGTAACTCCATTGTCCCTCATGTATATAGGAATCAATCTCCAGCAAAGCGGGCTTGGCACCATTCGTTTCGACCGTGATACGGTGATTGCTTTAGCAGGGAGATTCATTATTTTCCCACTCTTAATGGTACTTGTTCTGCTCATCGGTGGAACGGATAATACCTTATTAAAAGAAACGTTTATCATTCAATCAACAATTCCAACCATTGTGATCATGCCAATCTTGGCAGCGGAAGCCGATGGGGATGTGGATTATGCGACGAATATGGTAACAATGACAACCATTGCTTA
>CALHVK010000075.1 GCA_938039195.1 uncultured Carnobacteriaceae bacterium | reverse complement strand
AAAAACATCGTAGACTCTATTATGGCGAGCGGATTCAACGGAATCTTCCTAATGGCGACTAACCCAGTAGATATCTTAACTTACGCAACTTGGAAATTCTCAGGACTTCCAAAAGAACGCGTTATCGGATCTGGTACTTCTCTAGATAGCGCTCGTTTCCGTCAAACAATCGCTGAATTAGTCGGCGTTGACGCTCGTAACGTTCACGGATATATCATGGGTGAACACGGGGACACTGAATTCCCAGTTTGGTCACATACAAACGTCGGCGGTTTACAAATCTATGAATGGGTTCGTCAAAATCCACACGTAGATGAAGAAAAATTAGTCGAAGTATTCTTCCAAGTACGTGACGCGGCTTACGAAATTATCGCTAAAAAAGGTGCGACTTACTACGGTATCGGCGCTACTCTAGCGCGTATTACAAAAGCTATCTTAAACAACGAACAAGCGATCTTCCCATTATCAGTATATCTTGAAGGTCAATACGGACAAAACGATATTTATATCGGAGCTCCAGCCGTTATTGGACGTGAAGGAATTCGTCAAATCATCGAAATCCCTCTAGCAGACTCTGAACAAGAGAAAATGAACTTATCTGCAAAAACATTGAAATCTATCTTAAACGATGCTTTCGAAAAATTAGAAGCAGAAAACAAGTAATGAAATGATAAAAACACCGGGCCAAGAAAATTCTTGGTCCGGTGTTTTTCATATTCTTAAAATAACGCTAATAACGGTACAAGTAGAATCGGCATAAAGATCGATGGTAAGAAGTTTAAAATTTTAATCTTCGTAATCCCTAGTAAGTTCATCGCTAAACCAACTAAAAGAACCGATCCAACTGCAGACATCGATACAGTTACCACATCATTCAAATGAGGAGCTACTAGTTGAGATAATCCCACTAAAACTAACTCATACCCAATGACCGCTACAGCTGAAAGTCCAACTCCAATTCCTTCCGTTGCCGCAAGGAAGATAGAAGTAATCCCATCTAATACTGACTTCGTTTGAAGCAGGGTTGTATCGCCAGTAATTCCTAACTGGATAGAACCCATTGTGGCAAGTGCCCCTACGCAGAAAATCATGACTGCTGCAACGAACCCTTCACCGATATTTAAATTATTTTGTTTGCCTTTTGATGCCTTCTCTTGAAGCCAGTCTGAGAACTTACGTACTCGCTCCTCCATTTGAAGCCCTTCTCCGACAACGCCACCGCATACAAGCGATAAAATCATAATCAAGCTATTCGGGATTTGAATCGCGCCTTTAATTCCAACTAGGAATACACATAGCGCTAACCCTTGCATGATATGTTGCGCGAAACGCTCTGAAATAATGTGTCGTAAAAACACACCCGCAAGCGCTCCGATGACAATGGCTGTTCCATTTATTAATATAATCACTTGAAAAACTCCTTCATTTAAACTGTCACGTGAAGGAATTTCTCTCCTTACACTATTCCACAAACAAACTTTGCGGATCTTCAAAAGGACTTGCTCCGTCCTCTTCAGTCTCGTGTTTTCTCTCTAAGAAGTAAACTTCTTCAATTACCACTTCGGTCACATACACCTCTTGATGATTCTTGTTAGTGTAGCGACGGGTGTTGAGACGTCCTTCCACGCCAATGCGGTCTCCCTTTTTGACAAACTTGCCAATCCGTTCCGCAATTTTGCCCCAAGCGACCACTTGGATAAAGTGCGAATGATAGGAATCATCATTGTTGCGGTATACATTTTGTACCGCAATCGTATTATTAAACACACTCTTTCCGGAAGGTTGAAGTTGTTGCACCTCTACCTCTTTGACAACACGACCAATTAAAGATACTAAGTTCATAAGACGAACCTCCTATAGTTTTTTCTATAGTAAGCTACGTCCAGATTCTTCTAATTGGCTTTTCCTTCTTCTCTTAATTTTTGAGAAAATTCAGAAATCTTACGCAATCTGTGGTTTACGCCTGATTTTGAGATAGGCCCAGAAGGTAACATTTCGCCCAACTCTTTCAAACTAATTTCTGGATTCTCTAAACGGATTTTTGCAATATCCGATAATTTATCCGGCAAGGCATCGAGCCCTACCGTATCTTCAATATATTGAATCTCTTCGATTTGACGAGTGGCTGCGTTCACCACTTTATTAATATTGGCATTCTCGCAGTTTACTAAACGATTCGCCGTATTTCGCATATCGCGGATAATTCGGATATCTTCAAAATGCAGCATCGCCTTGGAAGCATGAATCACGGCAAGGAAGTCTGCGATTTTCTCGGCTTCTTTCAAGTACGTGATATACCCCTTACGACGCTCAATCGTTCTGGCATTCAACCCAAACGCATTCATCATCTGACAAATATCGTCGTTATGCTCTTCGTAAATCGAATAAATCTCTAAGTGATAACGGCTCGTTTTCGGGTCATTAATCGAACCGCCCGCCAGAAACGCCCCACGAAGGTAGGCACGCATCTTCTCTTCGTCTTCACGAACATTTTCTGGAACGCGCATATTAAATAAGCCGCTCGACTTGATATTCAAGTCTTCCAAAATCTCTTCTGTTCCATGTTTTAAACGTACGATATACACATTGTTCTTCTTCAGTTTCATCTTACGGCGAACCAAGAGTTCACTTTCTACTTGATAATACTTCTTCAAGAGCACATAAATCCGTCTGGCAATCGTCGCGTTTTCCGTTTGGATATTTAAAATCAATTGACGATTCAAAATCCCAACCGCCCCATTCATTCGAATGAGCGCCGCAAGTTCATATTTTGAATAATCATATTGCACTTCTAGTTGCGTTAATTCTTGTTTCGTCTCTGCAGCAAATGATAGTAAGGACACAGTCCTCCTCCTTTCTCTTCTAGTCATGTTGAAGGAGCCAAGAGGAAGTCTTGGCTCCTATTTCATTGGTAATTATTCAATTCGTGCACTTTGTAAGAGACGGAATAATTCGTCGATGACTTTTTCACCATCATGGTATACGCCTTTTTCGCGTAATTTAATAAAGTCAGACGACACTACTCGGCATCCCTCGTCGCGCAATCCTTGGAAGTCGTACTTCACTTGGTAAAGATACTCTTCGTTCTTTTGTTGGTTTAAGTACTCTTCTGGCACTGCCTCTGTATTCACGAGAACCGTGTCGATAAACCTGGTTCCTAAATGGTCATGCAACACTCGCACATGATCTGCATCGGTAAAGTGTTCCGTTTCCCCACGTTGCGTCATAATGTTACAGATGTACACTACTTCCGCTTTCGTTTCACAAACGGCTTTACCAATATCACTAATCATTAAGTTTGGCAAAATACTCGTATAAAGACTACCCGGTCCCAATACAACCATATCGGCTTCCATAATCGCGTTGATGACTTCACGTGCCGCCATTGGAGTTCGACTTTCATCGAGCTTACGATTCTCGTCGTAGCAATGCACGGAAACTCGCTTAATCTTCTTGCGATATTTGACAAGTTCCGCTTCCCCGTCCACAATCGTTCCATCTTGGAATTCAGCGCGTAGTAATAATGGCTCTTCAGCAGCAGGATACACATGTCCTTCCACCGCCATCATACGACTTAGGAGACGAATCGCGTCGAAAATATTATTTCCACGCATCTCTGTTAAGGCCGCAATGATTAAGTTCCCAATCGCATGTCCGGCGAAGAATTGGTCGTCAGAATTAAAACGATATTGGAAAATTTCTTTTTGTAAAGCGTTCATCGGAGAAAGAGCAATCATACAGTTTCGAATATCTCCTGGTGGCACAACGTTCATATAATCTCGAATGATTCCTGAACTGCCACCATCATCGGCAACCGTTACAACCGCCGTTACATCCGCATCTCTTTTACGAAGATTTCTCAGTAAAACTGGAAGACCTGTTCCTCCACCAATAACGGTGATTTTCGGACCTTTCTTTCTCGGAGGGTTCGGTGTTACCTCGAACATCATGAGCGTCCATTCCCTTCTTTACGACGATCTTTGTCGCGGTGAGAGATTGTCACGTTGTAAGAGTCTGATAATAATTCACGTCCGATACGTTCCGCAAAGGCTACAGAGCGGTGTTGACCACCTGTACATCCGATGGCGATTGTCACGCTCGATTTTCCTTCTTTTTTATAGCCAGGAATTGAGAAGTCGAGTAAGTCCATCAATTTATGATAAAAAGTTTTTGCTTCTGGTTGGCTCATCACGTAATCATACACTGGCTCATCTAATCCCGTTAACGGACGTAACTCAGGGATGTAGTGTGGATTTGGTAAGAAACGTACATCCATCACGACATCCGCATCGATTGGAAGCCCATATTTAAACCCAAAGGACATCACTTGAATTGTGAAGATCCCTTCTTTTCCTGTTGAGAAAGCTTGCATGATTTCTTCACGTAACTTACGAGGTGAAAGATTTGTTGTATCAATCACTTTTTGTGAGCGTGTCTTAATATCTTGTAATAAACGACGTTCCGCAATAATACCATCGTAAATACGCCCTTCTCCAGCAAGAGGGTGTGTTCTTCTTGTTTCTTTGTAACGTGAAACAAGCGCATCATCGCTCGCTTCTAAGAATAAAATTTTCGTTGTAATAAAGGATGTGTTATCCAAGCCTGCAATAGCAGACATGATTTCATCAAAGAACGCGCGTGAACGTAAGTCGATTACGAGCGCAATTTTTGTGATTTTTCCTGATTCTTTTACTAATTCCCAGAATTTTGGTAATAGACTTGGTGGCATATTATCAACACAGAAATATCCCATGTCTTCGAAACTTTGCATCGCAACAGTTTTCCCTGCCCCACTCATACCTGTAATGACGACTAATTCTAATTGATCTACTGTCATTGTCATTCTCCTATCTCTAACGATATTGTTATCTTTACAATTATAACACATCCGGGCGTGTCATCGTTAACTTTTTAGCGAAAACACCCCATTTATTGCACAAAAAAGCGAAGGTTTCCCCTCGCTTTCATTAATCTTTCACTTGCATCACTTCAGACGGAATCTGAATATGAACCGTCGTCCCTTCTCCAACTGTTGATTCTACACTGAGTGAGACCCCTAAACGTTTAGCAATCTCTGCAGATAAATAGAGCCCTAGTCCTGTCGATTGGTGGTTCACACGACCATTATAGCCACTAAATCCACGTTCAAAAATCCGTTTAATATCATAAGCAGCAATCCCGATTCCCGTATCTTCAATCGTTAACGTATTTCCATCAAAGAGAATCCGAATCGTTCCTTCTTCCGGTGTATATTTCACCGCATTCGATAACACTTGCTCCACGATAACGCCTAGCCATTTCGAATCCGTCACCACTTTTTCTCCAGTAGGCACATAGTCCAAATGCAACTTCTTCGAAATAAAGAAGGTTGCATATTTCTTCAATAAAGGACGAATCACTTCATCAATAGAAATCGTTGAAATCGATAAGTCTTGATGGAAACTTTCCATGCGAACATAGTGTAACGCTAGTTCTGTATACGTCGTAATACGAACGAGCTCTTGACTCAATAAAGATTTCTCAGACGTTTGAGGTAACTCACGAATGAGCAACTGACTCGCGGCAATACTTGTTTTAATTTGATGGGCCCATAAAGTATAGTAGTCCACATCCTCCTTGCGAAGTTGCTTCATCTTTGTACTCAACCCTCGCATATCTGCCTTCTCTTGTTGAATCGCCTCGTACAAGTGTGCAATCGCTGGCGAAAATCCATCTTCAAGCGTTGTCACTTCCTGCTGCAAACTTCGAACGACTTCTCGATACTTTCTCCAATCATGCCACAAAAGTACTCCCGCGATACCAAGAAGGAAAAAGGCTAGCAGAAACAAATAATAGCCGACTTCTGAATTCATCCAATTAAAGATGAAGAAGAATCCCATCGAAAACACTTCGATGAATGCCAATGCCCCGAGTAAAATGAAATGGGATTTGACCCAGGCGATACTAAATTCAACTTTTGTTTTCATTCAATCACTTCCGCCAATCCATACCCGACGCCTTTTTTCGTCGTGATTAATTTTTCTAACCCGATTTCTCCCAGACGTTTTCGCAAACGAGCAACCGTCACGGACAAGGTATTATCATCAACAAATACATCGCTATTCCACAATGCATTCATTAAATCTTCTCTTGGTACGATGTCCCCTTGTTTTTCAAACAACGCGCGCAAAATGATAAATTCATTTTTCGACAACTCAATGATATTGCTCTCATAAGAAACTTTTCCACTGCCAAGTTGCAAAGCAATCCCCTTATATTCCAGCCAATCCTTCTGCTGCACAAACTCATAACTACGACGCATCATCCCTTGAATTTTTGCGACCAATACACTTGGCTCAAACGGTTTTGTCATATAATCATCCGCGCCCATATTAATCGACATCACAATATCCATCGCTTGATCACGCGAAGACAAGAACATTATCGGTACCTGAGACACCTTACGAATCTCTTGGCACCAATAATAGCCATTATAAAACGGCAAGGTAATGTCCAGAATAACCAACTGCGGATTCACCGCTAAAAATTGAGTGTACACTTGCGAAAAGTCTTCCACCGCAACCACTTCATAATTCCATTTTTCCAATTCTTGTACAATTGCATCACGAATGACTTTTTCATCTTCGACAATCAATATTGTTTGCATACACTCACCTCGCTTTTATTGTAACATCTTTCCAATTTACAGAAAACCATCTATTTCCTAATTTCTCGTATCATTTCCCATAAAGTCGTTATATTATCTTGCTCCGTTCCAATTTCATATACAAAACCTCACTTTGCAATTCAGTGCCTTCATCATACCATATCCCACCTATACCGTAACATTCCCTAACAAAATCCTAAAC
>CALHVK010000074.1 GCA_938039195.1 uncultured Carnobacteriaceae bacterium | reverse complement strand
TATCAAGCTCCACCACTCGCACGGCTCCATCACTGATACGAATCGTCTTCACTTTCACATTCGTACGAACGACAACGCCTAGCTTCTTAATCTCCTGAATAAACGTCTCCAGAATCGTCTTAGCCGAATCGGTCACAGGAAACATTCTCCCGTGATCTTCTTCCTTCAAGCGCACACCGCGACTCTCGAAGAACTGAATAATATCCTGATTATCAAATTGCGAAAAGGCACTATATAAGAAGCGGCCATTTCCAGGAATATGCTTCACGATTTCTTCTGGGGTACGACGGTTCGTCACATTACAACGTGTTCCCCCTGTATGTAATAACTTCTTTCCAAGTGTCGGATTCTTCTCAAGCAATACGACTTCAGCACCATGCATCGCCGCACTGACCGCTGCCATCAAACCGCTCGTTCCTCCACCAATAACAATAACTTTCATACTTGCCTCCAATTTTCTTTGTCCCAATCATTATAAAGCATGCAAAATAAAAAAGCCTAGAGAAACTCTCTAAGCTTAAGATTACCTATGATTCTTTAAAGTTTTTCGCGCATTTAAAGTAAGAACCACCTGAAAGAACTGACATACTTCCACCTATCATGAGCGGACCGAAATACATTTCTAATCCTCTACTGAAACTACTGATGATATTTATAACGACTGCATTGATCGCCTCTAAACCTGGAACTGTTGCTAGAAGTGTGAGTACTACCGGAATAAGCAGCACTGCCCCTGCTAAAACAAATAAGTTTGAGACCTTGTTAGGAACTCGTTCGTCATCTTTATAGTAGACCGCACTTTTTATAGCGACAATGAACACGAGAGGATTCAATATCCACATACCATATTGAACGGTATTCTGTATCGAATCACTTTTTGCAATTGCCGCAAAAGTTAACAGAAATGGTGATAGGACTGAAAAACCACCAACAATAAACCCTACCAAAGCACTAATCATTGCCCATTTTTTATCTTTCATCAAATATAATCTCCTTTTCATCGGTTTTACCAAATTTTCTATACCCTATATTCCACCATCATTCTCTGAAGTTTTTCAAGCAGACCGCATATCCAATGCCGCTCACAATCGATAGAAGAGCGACAAACACTACCGCTAGAAAAACAAGAGATAGGGCATTCTGTTCAGAAAAAACCGCACTAAACAACCAATATAATAAGTCATTTAAGAAGGGAATACGGCCTACAATCAAAATGAAGATTGGAGTACAGCCGATAGCCCCTGCTATGACAAACGTATTAGCTACGAATGTAGAAACTCTGTCATCGCCTTTATAGTAAAGTTTACTCTTCAAAGCCACACAGAAAATCGCCAAATACGTACACAGCATTAGAATTGCTATGAAACCCATCGCCGAGCCACTTGCTCCAATACCTGCAGCGAGCAATCCCAAGGGAGACACCATTAAAAATGCCCCTCCAATAATGCCCACAAACGCGCACCAGATTGCCCATTTTTTACTTTTCATATTTTTGTCTCCTTTAAGTCTTAAGTTCTCAAATTTTCTTAGTAAAACCCACAAAATGAGCTTCGTTTTGCACTATTCTTGAAAATTTTGAATACAGTCTGCGTACCCAATGCCTCCAATAATCGACAGGATTCCAAAACTCCGTATCCATAGAAATATATTCGCAAAAGGCTCATTTCCAGACTGAATAAATTCGTCATACCCAGGTAAAACATCGCTTAAAAAAGGAATGTACCCTAGCAATCGGATGAAGATTGGGACAAACGCTAAAATACCGACCAGTAAAAATAAATCAGGCACCCACTTGTGTACTCGAGGGTCTCCTTTAAAGTGTTTTTTGCTTTCATAAGCAGTAATTAAAATCATTACAACCGTATATAACACTAAAAAGGCTGTCACCATTAACAATGGGCCACTCAACCCCATTAATGAGATGAATAACACGGTTGGGGCTACCGCTAAAAACAACCCGCCAAGAATTCCGACCTTAACGCACTTTAACACCAACTTTTTGTCTTCCATATTCGAAATTCCTCTCTATTTGTAATTTTCGAATTCCTTTCAATAAAACCCATCAAATGAACTTCGTTCCACATTATTCTTTAAAGTTCTTCAAGCAAGAAGCGTATCCGAGGCCACTAATAATCGACAGAACCCCAACGACTACGATAGGAGGAAAGAGAATCAGAAAAATATCCAATTCTTCCTCAATCACATCAAAGAATTGAAGCAAGGCTTGATCTAAGAACAGAACTTTACTGAGAACCACGATAAGGATTGGGGCACAGCCTAAAATTCCTGCCAGTAAAAACAAGTTCGAAGCCCACTTCTTCACTCGTGAATCTCCTTTATAGTAAATAGCACTTTTAAGAGAGACTACGAAGATGATCACATAAGTAGCCACAATCAGTAGAGCTGCTATCGTAAATAGGAACCCATCTGCTCCAAGCCCTGCAGCAAATAGTACAACAGTAGCCACTATCAAAAGTGCTCCTCCCTTAATACCGACCTGAGCACTTCGTAATGCCCATGTTAATTCTTCCATCTTACACCTCTCCCTTAGTTCGAATCTTTAAATTTCTTTAGACAAAGTGCATAATAAATGCCCCCAACAGCGGATAAAATCGCAGACAGAAACATTAGAATGAGCGCACGTTCAAACCCATCACTTCCGTCGAAAACCGCGAGCATGACCCAATCAAAGAGTCCGCTGATGAGTGGAACATTTGCTAAACCTATCAGTAAGCTTACAACGAAACCTACCCCGCTTGAAGCTACAAATAACTTCGCCATCACTGGATTCACACGTTCGTCCGCTTTATAATAATACGCGCTTTTCAACGCTACGAAAAAGATAATGGCCAATGTCGTCACTGCTAGAGCAAGGGATATCAGTGCTCCCGAACGACTGGCACCAAGCCCAGCCGCAAATAACGCAAATATGAAAAAGAGCGATAAAGGCCCTCCTACAATTCCTACAAATGCACTGATTTTGGCCCATCTTTGTTGAGTCATATTTTCATCTCCTTTAACGGTCGAAATTCGTTAACGCCCTCAAATAAAAAACACCGCTAACGATAAACAATACCCCTGCTAACCAGGGTAACAATAAATAACTGAGCGCATAAAGATCACTCGCCCACTCCCAGCTAAAAAGAAGTATCTCTAACCATTTCCACTCCATGATCATTCGCGAGAAATAAAATAGTACGATGAGTCCTCCTGAAGCTAAATAGAGTTTTGGCACCCATCTTTTAACCCGAGTATCTCCTCTATAATAACGTAATGCTTTTATCCCTAAAGCGATGACCAATAGATTGATGATTCCTAAAACAATTACTGCTTCGTAATGTTGAGGTTGACGTGGACGTCTAAGGATGACGATGAGTACTGGTGCTAAAATCGCCATGACACCCCAAACAATACCGACAACGCCACAAATTTTTGCTAATGTCTTATTCTTCATTAATCGTACTCCTTCGAATTCCAAACAACAGTTAACGGTCGAATCGATTTAACGAAATTAAATATCCGGCTCCAGTAATCAATCCCAATAGTCCAGAAACGCCACCCGTGATAATGAGAATGGACCCCATCCCACCGATTTGCATCGTCAAATCATTGAGCGTCGTTAAGCCTGGAATATAGGACAGGAGAACAGGCAGTGTCGCAATGACGCCTAAACTTGCCGCCAGTAAAAAGATTTTCGTAATCCAATACGGAACTTCGCCCGTCTTTTTATAATAGCTATGACTCATTCGAGCGACAATGAACATCACCCAAATATACGCCACTAGAAATAGAAACATCATCTGAGTCCGTTGAAGAATCTCCAGCATTTCACTCGATGGCGTTGTAAATGGAAAAATAATGCTAAAAATAACGATTGAAAAAATATTTGGAAGAACATACGATGGAGCCACAAAGACGAGTCCACCCCACACAACCCCTAGTATGCCGCTTAACAGCGCCCATAGTTTTGATTTTTTCGGTTGATCTACAACTTGCACTCACAACGCCTCTTTTCTTCTTGTTTCTCTTATTTTATCACAACTACTTATGTCTCTTTTTTCGAAAATTCTTTAACGAAATGAGATAGCCAATCCCTGCAATAATCGATAAAATGGCTGACCCTGTAAACATAAAGAATATTGGAAGTTTAAGAATCCCAATCAACTGCAATTGGTAAATGGTATTCCTTAATGATGGTACTTCTAATAAAATATAAGGAAGGGTTGAGATAACTCCAAGGACACCAGCAACAACAAGCAGAATCGAAATCCAGCGAGGAACTCGACGGTCACCTCGATAATAGCGTTTTGCAAAAATAGAAATGATTAGCAGTAGCCAAACAACAATCGAAATGATGGCTAATGCAGTGTATCCTCCTTGAAGGATTTCCGCAAATTCTTTTCCATCAGCTGTATATGAATAGCTTAAAATAAAAATAACTCCCCAGAAAACTTGTGGTAAAAAGTAATACGGTACTACAAACAGTATTCCCAAACTAATTCCTAATATCCCACTTAACAATGCCCATAATTTTGATTTCTTTGGTTGTTCTACAACTTGCACTCACAACGCCTCTTTTCTTCTTTTTTATTATTTTATCACAACCGCTCGCCCCGTAGAAGAAAATCCCCAACAAAAAAACACTTGCGCCACCGGACGCAAGTGCTTAAAATCTTTATCTTTTTACAGCAATCGCTTGGATTTCCACAAGGGCATTCTTTGGTAAGGCTGCTGCTTGGAACGCCATACGCGCTGGATAAGGAGAAGCAAAATACTCTCCATACACTTCATTCATGTTCGCGAAGTCGTTGATGTCTGCTAGTAGCACGGTTGTCGATACTACCGCATCCATTCCAACCCCTGCGCTTTCTAAAATCGCACGAATATTTTTCAACGATTGATGAGTTTGGCTGGCGATATCACTTCCTGCAAACTCCCCTGTTTCAGGAACGATTGGCAACTGTCCAGAGACGACAATCGTTTCTCCTGTGTAGGCTACTCCTTGTGAGTAAGGCCCGATTGCTTTTGGAGCCTGTTCTGTTTGAATTACTTTCTTTGTCATGGAAATCCTCCTAGTCTAATGGTGGCACAGTGTCCACGAATACATATTTTTTCATACGGTCAAATGCTTCTACAACACGTGCGTACGGCAACGCGAGGTTGATACGGATACATCCTTCGCCGAAGAACATCTTGCCGTCTTGCCAAGCCACGCCGACATCCCAGCCGCGTTTTTCAAGCTGTTCGAGCGTCAGATTGTGTTTTTTCAAGAACTCTGAGCAGTCGATAAAGAGCATGTACGTGCCTTCAGGTTTTGTGACCTCCACGCCGTCAAATTCACGGTGAATAAAGTCGCACGCATAGTCCGCATTCTTCTCGATCACTTCACGCAACTCTTCCAACCACTCGTATCCTTCTTCTTGATACGCCCCGATTAACGCATGCATTGACATCACATTCATCGCGTTATAATGCGGCTTCATCCCTTTTGATTCCACGCGGTCTCTTAACGCATCATTGTAAATCACATGATAACTTCCCACGAGCCCTGCCAGGTTGAACGTCTTACTTGGCGCATACATGGATACTGTGCGATTCTTCGCATCTTCTGAAATCGACTGCGTTGGTATATGCTTATGGCCTTTAAAAATAATATCTGACCAAATTTCATCCGAGACGACAATCACATCATACTTGCGGTAAATTTCCATCGCACGTTCAATTTCTTCTCTTTCCCATACACGACCACTCGGATTATGCGGTGAACAGAAAATGGCGACATGAATCTTATGCGCTTTGATTTTTCGCTCCATATCCTCAAAGTCCATACGGTAAACGCCCTGTTCGTCTTTCACAAGCGGGCTATGCACGGCCTTCAATCCATTATCGTTTAACGACTGCGTAAATCCGACATAGGTTGGGCTATGCACTAACACGGCATCCCCTGGCGCAGCGTATGATGTTAAAGTCGAAACGACTCCCCCCAGCACACCATTTTCATGACCGATATGCTTGCGCGTTAATCCTGTCACTTGATGGTGGCGCGCATGCCACTGAATAATGCTCTCGTAGTACTCTTTAGAAGGCATAAAGTACCCGAAAATCGGATGTTCCAATCGTTTTTGCATCGCCGAAATCACTGTCGGTGCGGTTGGAAAACTCATGTCCGCGATCCACATCGGAATCACATCGAAGCCTTTCTTCGGTCTATCTGGCGACTTCCCTGGAATCAACCCCAGCCCATCAACAGCCAGCGCATCCATTCCACGTCTGTCATATTCCGTTGTAAAATCAAATTTCATCCGCAAAACCTCCTTGAATCTCCCCACCATTATACACCGTTCCCCGCCTCCACTCAACGCCCTCCGCGAACCCCGCCAAACAACATCACGTGATAAGCACCGTTCACAAAATAAGTTAAAAAACGAAGTCTCCCTAGGACTCTATAGTATGAACACTACAAAGATAGGAGGCGAGATGAATACTTAGCCCGATGCGTGCTTTTCATAAAAAGCGTGATCCCGATGAAAAAACAACCCAAGGTAGCGTTGCAAAAAAAATCCTTGGACTCTATAGTCATAGAAATAACGGTCGCATGCGAAAAGAATTAGAGCCCCATAGCGAGAATCGCTTTGGAGCTCTTTGACTTTCGCAAGGACTGAGACCTAGGCTCAGTCCGGTGCAGTTGTTTCTATAACTATGAAGATGTCCAAGGATTTTAAAGCAACGCTTTAACCCTTCCCACTATTTTTTCATCGCTGAAATCACGCGATAGCCTTTTTGTGCGATAAAGTCCGCCACTTCATCGGGCTCAGTCGAATCCACATGAAGCACCACTTGCACCTTC
>CALHVK010000073.1 GCA_938039195.1 uncultured Carnobacteriaceae bacterium | reverse complement strand
GCAAAACTATCGGTGGAATTCTAAAAAAAACATAGAAACAATAACATAATTTAACCGTTATAACTTGTAAGAATTACATAAAACGACTAACTTTGTAGCGTTATTTAACAACGAATATAAAGACAAAGACGTTATGAAAAAATATGAATGCGATACCTGCGGGTATGTTTACGACCCAGCAGTAGGCGATCCAGACGGTGGCATAGCACCAGGAACAGCCTTCGAAGATATCCCAGACGATTGGGTATGCCCACTATGCGGAGTTTCAAAAGAAGACTTCTCAGTAGTTGAAGAGTAATTTCTAAAAATTTTAAAGTTAATAAATTTATGGGAGGTACGTGGTTTTTTGCCACGTGCCTTTTTTGTTTTTTATAGTCTTTTTTTTCATATTCAGTAGCGGTATAATTAATTTTTAGGGTACTAAATTAGGGGCTTACTCCGCCCATATAACCCCGAGCAAGCATTCGACGCTTGACCCGACCTCTAGCAATTAAAATTCCAAAAATCCAAAAAATTCTATAACAACAACGACAAATGAAATAGGCTCTCTCAGCGATTTATCGCCAAGAGAGCCTTTGAATTTGACAGGTGAGAGACTACAGGCTTGAGCCGGTCTCCACTACCACACTCCTTGTCGCGTATTTAACTGAGAAGGATTTAAGCAATCACCTTTCAAGGCATTTGTCTCGTATTTAACTGAGGAGGATTTACGCAATAATCTGCACCTTTGAAGAGAAACGGATAAACCTTGGATTTTATAGTAGTGATAGTAGGGAATAAGAATCGAAATGAAATAGAGCCCCACAGCGGATGTCCGCCATGGGGCTCTTTGAATTCGATAGGTGAGAGACTACAGGCTCGAGCCGGTCTCCTACAATCACTACTATAAACAAATCCAAGGATTTAGAAGTTTCTCTTCAAACCTTCGGTTTGTATTTTTATTATTTGCGTAAACGTTCGATGTCACGCGCAATCTCAACCTCTTCGTTAGTTGGAATGTTTAATACAGTCACTTTCGCACCTTCAGAAGAAATAATCGCTTCTGAACGAGTATCATTACGCTCAGGATCGATATCGCAACCGAACCAAGTTAAACCGTTGATGATACGAGAACGAATTGATTTAGAGTTTTCACCGATACCAGCAGTGAAGACGATAGCGTCCACACCGTTCATAACAGCAACATATTGTCCAATGTATTTTTGAACGCGGTCAACGAAAATTTCCACTGCAACTTTAGCATCTTCGTTTGTTGCACTTGCAGCTTCAACGTCACGCATGTCGCTTGATACACCTGAAAGGCCTAATAGACCTGATTTTTTGTTTAAGATGTCAACCATTTCGTTAACGTCTGTAATGTTTAATTTGTTCATTAAGAATGCTACTAATGAAGCATCGATATCACCTGAACGAGTACCCATTGTAACCCCTGCTAATGGAGTGAATCCCATAGAAGTATCTACTGATTTACCGCCATCAACCGCAGTGATTGAAGCACCGTTACCTAAGTGGCAAGTGATGATTTTTAATTCTTCAATTGGTTTACCTAACATTTCAGCAGCGCGGCGTGAAACGTAGCGGTGGCTTGTTCCGTGAGCTCCGTATTTACGAGCTTTGAATTCTTTGTAGTATTCCATTGGAATGCTGTATAAGTAAGCTTTCTTAGGCATTGTTGTATGGAATGAAGTATCGAATACAGCAACACTTGTAATGTCTGGTAAGATGTGTTTGAATGCGCGCATTCCTACCGCTTCAGCTTTGTTGTGTAATGGTGCAAATTCTGCTAAGTCTTCAACTTGTTGGATAACAGTGTCATCTACTAAAGCTGAATCTTTGAATAATTCTCCACCAGCAACGACACGGTGACCAACACCAGTGATTTCGTCAAATGAAGAAATAATGTTTAAAGCTACTAATTGTTCTAGTAATTTTTCTACCGCAACTTCGTGGTTTGGAATATCTTCTACCACTTCAAATTTTTGGTCGTCTCCGTAGCTGATTGAGAAGACTGAATCCCCTAATCCAATACGTTCTACTAAACCTTTAGCCACTACTTCTTCTTGTGGCATATTAAATAATTGGAACTTCAAGCTTGAACTTCCTGCATTAATCGCGATTGATTTTGACATGCACATTCTCCTTTAATTTCAAATTAAGCCCATTAGTGGGTCTAACAGATTTATTATAACATTTCTTGTACCCATTTTTCGAATGTTAGAGTGAATTTTCTGAATTTTTCTCTGTTCTTAAATTCTGGGATATCTCCAAGGAGCACTTGACTCACTTGTTTTGCGCCTTTTCCACGTTTTTGAACGATTAAAAGCGACTTGCTAAATTGCACATCTTTGAAGAGATTGCGTGGAAATGCCAGCATGGCTTGCACGTATGTTTCTTTTTGTAAATAAGAAAGCAACTTCTCTCCTTCAGGTGTCTCAAAAAGGTTCGTTGGAACGATAAAGAATCCAACTCCTGCCTCTTTCAAGTAACGCACTTGTTGTTCGATGAGTAAGTGATGCGCGAAGGAATGTCCTTCGTCGTTTTTCGTTTCAAAACGAGCGGCATTCGCATCTACTGGATAGTAGCCGACTGGTAAATCACTCACCACGAAGTCTTGTGGATCCACGAGTGAATCTTGGAGACCATCTTGTAAGGAAGTCTTCACATCCAATTGTTCTAAGGCGAATGCTTGTAAGGCTAAGTGGACAAGCACTTCGTCATTATCGATGGCTGTTGCACTCACAGTTTTGCCAGCAGATTGTAAGAATAATAAAATCGTGCTGAGCAAGTTCCCACTCCCTGCAGCAAAGTCTGCAATTTGTAGTGGTTCGTCTTTCTTCGTCATTTGGTCAATCATATACGCTACGAGTAACCCGATGGCATCTGGCGTCATTTGATGGTTCATTTGTAAGCCATCTTCTTTAGCGGCTTTTAAGAACGTGAATTGAATCATACGGCGAATCTCTTCACTCGAATAGCTCGTTAAATCTAATTGTTGATACGCTTTGTTTAATTCTTCAGCGACTTTTTGACTTGGCAATCCTTCGACTTGTTGCGCAGTGTTACCGTTCACGATATTTTGTAACGTCTCACCAAGCGCCTCTACATTCGAATAACCGATTTCTTGTTGAAGCACCTCTACAGCTTTTGCCAATTCTTCGAACGCTTTAATTTCTTTACCTGCTTCGATAAGAATCCCTCCTTCTATTTTTAAGAGTTTTTGAGCTTTGAAAACTATGAAATAGATTCATTCAAATTTTTTTGCTAACAAAACTACGAAGAACTTTCAGATTCTATTATAGATGAATCTGAAAAGTTTGCAGTAGTTTTTCCCGCTCAAATTTCCTAAAAAAAAGGATGTGACTGAATGTCACATCCTACTCAATATTATTCAGCAGCGATTACTGGATATACAGATACTTGTTTTTTGTCACGGCCTTTACGTTCGAAACGTACAATTCCGTCTACTTTAGCAAATAAAGTATCGTCTCCACCTCTACCTACGTTTTCACCTGGATGGATTTTTGTTCCACGTTGACGGTATAAAATTGAACCACCTGAAACGAATTGTCCGTCAGCACGTTTAGCACCTAGACGTTTCGCTTGTGAGTCACGTCCGTTTGATGTAGAACCGCCCCCTTTTTTATGGGCGAATAATTGTAAATTCACTTTTAACATAGTTGTGCACCTCCTTGATTGATTATGCAACAGTTACAGCTAGAAAGTCTTGATATTCCGATTGAATATCTTCTAACCCTAGTAATAGACTATTTAATAAAATTTGAGTTGTATGTTCTTGCTCTTTCGTCAAGTCTTCTACAACTTCCATATATAAGTAACCACCCTCAACCTCGTCGACTTCGACAATCGGTTGGTATCCTGCTAACTTTTCAATGCTGTTCACAGTTGTAATGGCTAGAGCCGATACCCCTGCGCAAACGATATCTGAACCGTGTTCACTAAAGTCTGCATGACCAGTCATTTCAAAGGAAACGATACGTTGGTTCTTCTTGTGTACAGTCACTTGAATCATCGTGATTAAGCGTTGATTGCGTCAATAACAACTTTTGTATAAGGTTGACGGTGACCTTGTTTACGGTGTGAGTCTTTACGACGTTTGTATTTGAAAGTTACAACTTTCTTTTGACGGCCTTGTTTTTCAACAGTTCCTTCAACAGTTGCACCTGCTACGAATGGAGCACCAACTTTAACGTCATCTCCACCTACAAATACTACTTCTTCGAAAGTTACTTTGTCGCCAGCTTCTGCGTTTAATTTTTCAACGTAGATTGCTTGACCAACTTCAACTTTAACTTGTTTTCCACCAGTTTTTACGATTGCGTACATATTGCACCTCCTATATTTTAGACTAAGACTCGCCAGTTTAAAGTGCCGATTCCGGTCTTTTGTACTCTAATCCGAGCGGTTGTAGCTGTGGTGCTTCACAATTACAACACGACTATTTTAGCAAAAAAGAACGCCCCCGTCAACTCTAGTGAATAACGGGAGACGTCCTTATTTATCCTGGTTTAAAGGAGTCGAATTCGACCCCTTTAAAGCTTTATATGATAAAAGAAATTCCATACTATTTTTCGATTACTCTGCGCCTTCCACCAACTGAATTTGCAGAATCTCTTCCACTGCAATGCGGCGGTAGCCTTCTTCTGTCTTCAGCGAGATTTCATTCTCGTATAATTCACTCACTTCGCCAATGAGCGTTTGGCGCATCATCCGATATGGCACCGTAATACTGGCTTGCAACTTCCCTACATACAATTGCGACAGCAGCATCCATTTTTCTTCCATCGTCAGCATACTCGTCTGGTCGATGCGTTTCTTTTCATCTTTTAGAGATGTCGTATGTTCCGACAGGAAGAATCCCATCCATTTGGCCATGCCGCGATTCTTATGCTCTCTTGCCGAGCGATACGGCAAATACGCTCTCTCCATTATTTCAAACCGTCTAATCCTCCAGCGGAATGCCCTCCGACTAACTTGCTTCTAGCCACCACGCGCGAACCACCTTCCAGCGCGTTCCCTTTTAAAAGCGAGGTGAATCCGTATTGGTCGCGGACCGTATCAATCGCCGTCTGGAGCCTTTCTTCTTTCTCAACTGCTTCAATATCTTCGAATAGTGAAATGAGTCCAAAGCTTTCTTCGACAAATCCGGAATACCGCACCGCCACATTACGCACCGCACCTCCTTTGTATTTCTTACGAAAGAGTTCCAACACCACTTCCGATAACACCGAAGTGCGATTCGTCGGGTCAATTTTGCGCTGCGCCTGTATCGACGACAATCCTTCGTCCTTTGAGTAGCCTACATGAATCGAAACAACCGTCGCCTTCTTCTTAATCCGTCTCATACGTATCGCCACCTGCTCCGCCATCTCGCGAAGCACGATTTCGATATCCCGCTGGCGAACGTAATTGCGTGGAAGCACCTGCGAGTCCCCAAGCCCTCTTGACTTCGGGCGATACGGCACATGCACATTACTCTCATCAATCCCATTCGCGTGAAACCATAAATCGAGTCCTACGACGCCAAGCGCTTGTTTTAATCGGTCCGGATTCGCATTCGCCAATTCCCGAATCGAATAAATCCCTAATGCGTTCAGTCGCTTCTCCATCCGCGAACCGATTCCCCAAAAGTCGGTCATCTCTGGAATTCCCCAGACCTTCTCTTCGACATCTTCATACGACCAGTTCGCTCGCATATGCGGAATCTTCTTTGCCTCATTATCGAGCGCTAATTTGGCCAAAAGCGGATTCGCATTCGACATTCCAACTGTCGAGTAAATCCCCGTCTCCTTCCAAATCGCCCGTTGAATATCCGCAGACACCCGGTCGAGCTTTTCCCTTCTAGAGAACGCATCATCCGGCACAAAATAATTCAGCGACGACGTCAAATCAATAAACCCTTCATCAATCGAATACGGAAAAATATCCTCTGGTCCACCGAAGTTTTGAAACACGCGTTGAATCTGCATGTTCACCTTAATATACTCGTCCATCCTGGGAGGCACGATATGGGTCACCTTCGCCCATCTTTCAATAAATCGCACATACTGTGGCGTCACTTCGATTCCTTGACGACGCGCATTGGCATAACTAAACTTGCGTGTTTTGACATCAAAGGGCAATTCATACGCACGACCGACATTGGATTTCCCGAAGACCTTCTTGAACGTTGGAGAGGACGCTAAAATCAACCCCGCAGAATTATCCGCACGACTCATCACGCAAAGCGACGTCTTCAACGGATGCAGCCCCCTCGCCACACATTCCACACTCGCGTAAAAGGACTTCATGTCCACAAAGGCAATGTCGCTTCTCGGTTCCTTCGAATAGTCAAAGCAGCCCATCTTTATCCCTCCAACGGCATAAAGTTTCCAACAATCATTCCTACCACTCGTGGTTCTTCCTCGTACGGTGCAAATAAATCCGCATAGTCTGAGTTAAACGATACTAAACGCAACCCGTCTTTTTCACGATACACGCGCTTAATAAACGTCTGGCCGTTCCATACCACCGCATAGACCGCCCCATCATAATCGAATCCCGTCTCACGAATGAGCGCCACCGATCCATTATGATACCTTGGTTCCATCGAGTCCCCCGATACCCATGACGCAAAATCATGCGCCAACTCTTCATCGTAGTAAACCGTATCGTAGTCTCGGTCGTTGTAAATCGTCGCCCCAATCCCGGCCGACATCTTCTCGTACACATGATACGCGACCAGTTTCTTCTTCATCGGCACTACTTTCGGCGTTTGTTCCTCGGTTGCTAACGCGCGGACATAGCGCACCGCCTTCTCTTGGTTTGGCTTTGTTAGCGTATGGTATAGTCGTACAATTTCAATTTCTGTAAAATATCCCTTTGGCACAGATAGAAGCTTCTCCAGCTGTTCTACCTTATCCGAAGCCGGCACCTTCACTCCACGCTCCCAGGCAGAATAAGCCTGCTTAGAGACGCCGAGTGCATTAGCGAGCTCTTGTTGCGTCAAACCCTGCGCCACTCTTCGTTCTTTTAATTTCTCTGGTTGATACATCGTACACCTCCTAAAAAACGTGTAAACCTATTTGGTTGACTTTAGTATAAAACAGTCCCTCGCCACTTGCAAGTAGAACGAATACTCAACAACGAATGATACCGAAGAATCCAGCGGATGCCATCATAGCAGTAATGGGGGATGGCAACCAATGTGAATT
>CALHVK010000072.1 GCA_938039195.1 uncultured Carnobacteriaceae bacterium | reverse complement strand
TTATCCATAATAAATGGCTTCGCTAACCCTTCGCCGGTATAGTCTTGATATTTCGTTTCAAGATACTTGTAGACATCTTCTTTCGTCTTGAATTTAATTGCTTGGTATGGCTCCTCGAAGGTGAGTTTTTCGACAAATAAGAACCCGTCCCCCGTTGGCACTAAGACTCCCACGTGGCCAATAAAGAGCGATTCCCCGTCCAAATTATCGTGAATCACGACTGAGAGCATGCGCGCATTTTCGTCAAAAGTAAATTGCGACAGGAACTGTTCCATCTTCTTCGCATGCGTCTTCACATCTGTCGTAGCTTCCGTTTCCACACGCGAGAACAAACGATTCAAGTCTTCTTTTTCATCCGCACTAAAGAGATGCCCCTTATCAATCGCATCATTATCGATAAATAAGAGCTCGCTATCCGGAGTAATCTTCGGAATCGTAATCTTATTCTTCAGCAACGCATACGTATTGATGCGACAGTTCGTTCCGACAAAATCCCCGTGTTTTGCAGTCCAAAGCGGAGTGATTTTCTCAACGTCATACTCCGTTTTTGTAAATGACGCAAAGTCCCCTTGCAAGCCCGTTTCGCCGACAATCGCATTGTAGTCATTCACGAACTCGAAGAACTTCTCCACACTTTCTTTATCCAAATACGCAGACAACAACGCCTTCACTTCCTCAACACTTGAAGAATTGCTGATATTGGTATAGGTCGCAACCCATTGCGGTGCTTCCTGAGCTTGTGCTGCTACAGTTGTCGTCTCCGGAGAGGCCTGAGTTGTCGTTTCTTTTTGCGTATTGGCGCATCCTGCTAAGCCAATCAGTACGGCTGCACAAAGTCCTAATTTTACTGTTTTCGAAATACTCTTCATTCTTTTCGTCCTTTCACTGTCGTTTTCTACGATTACCAAGCATAATTCGGTTCACCACACGTCACCATCGCCGCCAACAACTCTTCTGGCGTTACTTTTTTTAACCCGCCGTATGTTGGATCTTGGACATGCGTCATGGAATCTAAATAATAAATTGCGGAAATGTCTTTCCCATCAAGAGTCAGCTCATAGCCAATCCCAATTACATTATGTTCCCCTGATTTTCCAGGATAAATCTGCGAAATGGTAAAGGTGTAATAGAGCGGATAGCCGTCGTCAATATTCTTGCGAACTCGCTCTTTAAACAAACGCATATCTTCCGAATGAGGGCTAGCATCCGTAACCGTCGCAATACGATAACCTGCTTGCCCAGCTTGTGGCTCTGGATACCCAAACAAATGCTGATTCAACACGCGAATCGCATCCCGATTATGAGTCCCGTAAGGTTCATACGTTCCCATTTCTTTGGCTAACTGCTGCTGCGAAACGGTAATCCCTTGACTGGACAAAATCATGCTCACCGTTGTTGGAGCACAAAAATACCATTTTTCTTGAATTTGTGGTGTTACAGACAACATCTTCTTGCGACTCTCCTGTACAGCAACCGTTGTTTCCGTTGTTGGCGTTTCGGTAACGACTGTTGTTCCAGCTGTCTCCGTCGCCGTCACCGTTGTACTCGCTGTTGGCGTTTCTTGAGACGATTCTGTCCCTTGAGCCACTGCTGTAGATGTTAATGCGGTCGTCTTTAGACTCTGTTCATCCGTATGCACACACGCAGGCAATAGAAATACACTGAACAGTACAACTGCTATCAGATTCTTTTTCATAAAAATGCCCCCTGTCTCAGACAATAAGCGCCATTAACCCAAATGATTCACCCTCAATGATGAGTTCTCCACGGCATTTGTGGAGTTTCCCTCCAAGCCTCTTTCCCTAGAGGTAAGTCTTTGATTTCCCCGATAGACGGATCGAGCTCGTAGGCTTGTTTCAAACTCACTAGCATCAAGTCCTCAATGGAATGCTCCTCGTTGCATAGAAACTGCCACATGCCATCGTCCTCGTCGTGACTTACATATAGAATCGGCTGTTCTCCTCTTGCAATATGCTTGCACAGTATCGTTGCCGTATTTGGATCTTCACGAAATGGAAAATTCATAACCATCCTCCTCAGTCTCCTCGTATCGATGAACCGTTGAATGCGGTTTCATCTCTCACTTATAATCTATCCTATTCTCTAAAAAAATACAATAAAAGCTCTGTAAATTTTAGGAAAACTATACAAAAAACGAGCACCCGAAGATGCCCGTTTCGTTTTAGAATAAATCAAAAATTAACTTGAAATTTAAAATCGTTAGGATAACGGCTACCGCGTATCCAAGGAAGGTATTCCATTTAGCGTTGGTAAATTCTCCCATGAGTGATTTCTTCGACGTGAAGTAAATCAATGGGAAGATTGAGAATGGTAACGCTACTGATAGGAATACTTGTGAGTATACCAAGAGTTGGTCCAATGTTTTTTCTTGCGAACCGAATAACATCGCTACGACAATCACCGGTAGTAAGGCAAACAAACGAGTTACCAAACGGATCACCCATTGTGGTAATTTCATATGTAAGAAACCTTCCATCACGATTTGTCCTGTCAATGTCCCTGTAATTGTTGAGTTTTGACCACTTGCTAAAAGTGCCACGGCAAAGAGTGTCGATAATGTCGAACTTGCGACCGCTCCGGCAATTTTTGAATCTTGCAACGCATTATACATTTGCGAGAAGGCTGAGATTTCGGATGCGTGTCCGAAGAATAACGCCGCTCCTAAGATTAATAAGAGTGAGTTCACGACGAAGGCTAAGCTCAATTCAATGTTTGAGTCCCATGTCATGAAACGAACCGCTTTACGCACGTTGTCTGGATCCGTGTAGTCCACTTTTCTCGTTTGTGATAGCGATGAATGCAAGTATAAGTTGTGCGGCATTACCGTTGCCCCGACAATCCCTAACGCTAATGTTAAGATGCTATCGTGTCCAGGAGCTGTTGGTTCGAATAACTGCGCTGTTGGTAGGAATCCTGTGAAAATTCCTGAGATACTTGGTTCTGCTAACGCTACTAAATAGACGAAAATCAATAGAATAGTGAAAATCAATGTGGATACAATCGCTTCGATTTTCTTAAATCCGAGCTTCATAATTCCAAGAAGCAAGAATACGTCGAGAACCGTGATAAAGATAGCCCCCATAATTGGAATCCCGAATAAGAGGTTCAAGGCGATGGCCGAGCCAAGCACTTCTGCTAAGTCTGTCGCCATCAAGGCTAATTCGATAATTACCCATAAAACATGACGAAGCCATTTTGGTGCGTGGTGCGCTGTTGCTTGCGCTAAGTCCATACGTGTGACAATCCCAAGTTTCCCTGCCATTTGTTGCAACTGCATTGCGATTAATGAAGAAATAAGGATAACAAAGAGCAATGTATATTTGTACGAAGCCCCTCCGACCACGCTGGTAATCCAGTTCCCTGGGTCCATGTACCCTACCGCTACGAGCGCTCCGGGTCCTAAGAAAGCTTTTAAGTTCTGCCAGAAATTATTATTCTTTGGCGTCTCAATCGATTGGTTTACTTCTGAAAGTGATACTTTTTCATGAGTAGACATCCTGTTCTCCCCTTTCTTTTGAAAATAATTTTCATTGTATGTAAATCTTCTGAAAACAAGTCATATCCATATAAAAACAGTACCTATTATAGCACTCAAGCACTCATCGTGCAATGTGAGATGTTACAGTTCATCAAACTGCTGTCTTTCCTCCTAGCAAATAAACTGAAATCAGGAAACAAAAAATGGAAATAAACTCTAAAAGCTTACTTCCATTTTAAGACATTTATATTATTTGCACCGTGCTCTACTTAAAACGATTGTCGTCTGACAAGAGTTGTAGAAACCTCTACAGATTTTCTTTTATCTCCATTGATAATCGCAAGAACTCCATCAATCATTTCTTTTGCTAACTGACTATAATCTGGAGAAATGGTTGATAATGCAGGTGTATAATATTGTGCTATTGGAATGTTGTCAAACCCTACAATAGCTAATTGGTCAGGAATCGAGATTCCTTTTTCGTAACACGCACGAATAATCCCTTGGACTTTTTCATCCCCAGAGACAAATATAATATCCGGTATATTCGTACCTGTTAAATTATCCATCGCATAATGATACACAGATTCAATCGTAGCTAATCCATAAACAACTTCTAAAGCAATTTCATACTTTTTCTCTTTTACAAAAGTACGAGCACCCTTCTCACGATCTTTATTGACAAGTGACTCTCCACCCATTAGTAGCCACATGTCACGAAGCCGTTTATCAGCAACGGCTCCCATCAAATCGTACATTGCTTGGAAATCATTATTCGAAACATAAATAACACCTTCTGTCTGTGATTCCCCAAACACAATAAAAGGCATATTATTTTTCTTTAAATATTGAATTCTACTATCATCTTTACCTTCATAAAAGACAATAACTCCATCGACTAAACTTCCAGTACTTGAAATAATAGAATCCTTAATTGAATCCCCTTCACCAAAATACTCGACGATTGCATTGACTCCCACTTCTTTACAAGTTTGTAAAACCTTATCCAATAGTGTCTGGAACCAGATTAATGGGAAGGACTCCATCTTCTTGACTGAAATGAGAATATTCGTTGTTTCTTTCTTAGTCAGATTTTGTGCATACGCATTTGGAATATAAGACAGTTCATCAATTACCTTCATCACAGACTGGTAAGTTTCTGATCTAACTCCATCACCACCATTGATAACACGGGAAACAGT